>CAZWDJ010000001.1:0-11848 GCA_964632325.1 uncultured Candidatus Saccharibacteria bacterium
TATAACATATTGTGCGACATTATGTTTAGTACACTTTTCCGTAGACAATTTGTTAAATCTTTATAAGGCAGTATAATAACCGCATATGGTGGTTATAAATTAAGTTGATGAAAAACTACATTTTAGGAATAAGTTTCATGGTGGCAATGGGATTACTGAGTGTAATTTTCAGTAGCGTTACTAGGGGACCAGAATTATTCTTCATAGGGTTTAGTTTGGGGATCTTTACTGTACTAGGGTACAATAGTTATTTTGAAAATCGAGACTCTAAATCTTAAGGATCCTTGGAATATCTAAGAAGAGGGGGAATGAAAATAAATCAGATCTCTACTGTAGAAGAGTACACGGTATAGTACTCATCTTTTTTATTGAAAAACGGCAGGGGAGTGGTTTTTAAGGGTTTTGTGCTATATTTGTTCTAGATTGTCGCTTAACCTACATTGTGCGACTATATATCTCCATGCGCGTGGACTCCCCTTGTACGAGTATATATAAAAAAAGAGCACCTGCTGTTATATCGTGCGGGTGCCTTGTTGCTGTTCGAGGTGCTGGATGATTGTCTGGAGAAAGACCGCAAGCTCTTCCTTGCTTTTTTCCATGAATTTTTTGATGTCTTCCTCCTCTATTCCGAGCTGTTCTCCCAGCCATGCCAGGAATGGCTGCGTTACTGCGGCTGCTATAACCACTAACCCTGCCACAATGCCTACAAAGGCAATGGTAGACAGGCCTGCAATGATTACTTTTGCCACCGCAAGGCCTATCCAAGCCACGAGCGCAATAGCTACGATCTTTACGCCGAGTTCAATCCCCTTTTCTGCCCAGGGAGATTCCTGATACCCTGCGTTTTGCGCGGTAAGCAGAGAGTATTCCAGCGGCTTTCCGTTGCGTATGATCGTTTCTCCCTTGTCGTCTACAACTTTGAGTACCGGAGAAAGATTTTTGCGTTCAATCAAGAACGTTGCCGCCTGCCCTGTTTCTTTTTGCAGAATTCGCAAGTGTCCTTTGCTGTTGAACGACAGGGACATTGCTTGGCTGGACCCACTTGTGTTCAAAAGCACAAGCTCCATGCGTTTGCCAGGGCTCTTGGCAAGATCCCAAATGTCAGAGGATGCTTTCTGAACCTCCCGCAGAGTGGCTTCTGGATTTGACTCACCCAGGATAATCGTGCCTGCGGGAATTCTCGTTGCGGTTGGAACAGGTGTAGGAGTTGGTGTTGGCGGCACGTTTGTTGGCGTTGCCCGGGCAAGCGGCACTGCGCACGCGACACTAAAAGCAAGCAAGAACGATAGCAAGGCAAGTAGTATGTGTCTCAAGGCATGCTCCTGTTATTTAATATTCAAGTCCTTGTAAGTCGCAAGCAACCCTGCGGCCATGAGGATTATAAGGCCCATCAAAAGGCCATATTCGCTCCAATCCAATGCGACAGAGACGAGTAGCATCGGCCCCCCAGCAATTGCGACAACTCTTGCGGCAATTGCTAGATGAGGAGCTTTGCCTAATCCGCTTATCGATGCCATTAGTGCGATCCCCAAGTATGCCGCGCTCATAACGAGAGCGGCCAAGAAGATCTCCAGGGGAAGGTATGTTTTTATAAGGTAGTCAATAAAGGAGAATCCGGCAATGGTTCCAATGAAGACCATGGTTGTAATACGGTACTGCCTCTCGTTTTGTCGCGCGGTTTCATTTGCGTCCATGGAAGTCCTCCTTGGGATATGTGTTGTTAATGTACTGCATTACTATATCACAAATAAAAAACGTGTCAAAACACGTTTCTGGGATGAGTTATATGTCTCTCCCCTATTTATATCGGAGCTGTTGGTTGTTTGGGAAAGAGATCAATTACCTTTTGAATCCAAGGCATCACCAAACCTTTGTAGAACGCAATGTCGTCTTGTAGAACCTGTTTGAATGCGCCGGTCAGCGCGTCCCACGAAAAGTTGGTGAATAGGTTGGTGAATGGAGCAAGGGAAACTTTTCCAAGGATTCCCGGAAGCAAAAGCAAAATGACAAAAACGATGATCATCTGACCAATACACATCTTAGAGAAGACTACGTCGGGGGGCCATTTCTTGTCAAGCAACTGCTTTGCTTTTGATATTCTTTGCAGTGTTTTGTCCTTTCCCAGTATTGCCGCAACTTCAAAGGGTCCGGCTGAAGCCTGTTTTCCGGTTAAGGCAACCCGCATAGGCCACAAAAGATACCCCTTATCCCCCACTTCTTCTGCTTTTTGCAAAAGCACTTCAGAAAGTTTTTCTCTGTTCCACTCCTTTTCTTCTAAAGCAGAAAGCGTGACTTCCAGGGTATTCAAGGATTTTGCAGTATCCTCTTTTGTATACTGTTTCCAGAGAAGCATGCTTTTTGGATACTGCAATTCTTTTTTGAAAAAGAAATCTGCAACCTCTGCTATTTCAGAAAGTTTTTTTAAGCGTTCTTGGTGCAGGGCTGCAATTTCCTGCAGAGTTTGGAACGGAACTTCTTGTTCTGCATTTTTGAGATATGGCAAGCAGAGTTCTGCGAGCTTGTCTATGGGAAGCTTGCGGATATAAAAGCCGTTGATCCAGTCCAGTCTTTTGAGGTTAAATATTGCTCCTGCCTTTTGCACCCGCTCAAGCGAAAATTCTTTAACCAATTCTTCTAGAGAAAACACTTCCCTATTATCTCCCGGGTTCCATCCGAGCAAAACCAGGAAGTTGATGATTGCTTCAGGAAGATATCCTTCGTTGCGGAATCTGGTTACAGAATTGTCTCCGTGGCGCTTGCTCAATTTGCTTCTGTCTTCTGCGAGAATGAGCGGCAGGTGCGCGTACTGGGGTTGTCTGAAACCCAGCGCTTCCTGAAGCAGAATTTGCTTTGGCGTGTTTGAAATATGATCTTCTCCGCGGATGACGTGCGTGATATTCATCTTTTGGTCATCAACAACCACGGTAAAATTATACAGCGCATTGTCCAGATCCTTTGCAATGACAAAATCTCCCAGCAAAGCTGAGTCAAATTTCACTTCTCCCCGGATGATGTCATGGAATGAAATGAGCTTGGGC
Organism: uncultured Candidatus Saccharibacteria bacterium; assembly: GCA_964632325.1. GTDB lineage: Bacteria > Patescibacteriota > Minisyncoccia > Minisyncoccales > UBA10102 > JACOVZ01. The sequence goes on from CAZWDJ010000001.1 coordinate 3,039, forward strand.
TCTGAAATAAAGCGGATGACTGCGCTCTTCCCCTCCCCTATTTTCTTTTGGGCTTCTTGGAACTCAATGTTTTTGCAGGTTCCTTTATAGCGGGGCGCCTCTCCCCTGCTCATCTGCTCTTGCCGCTGGGCGTCCAGTTCTTCTTCGGTGCAAAAACAGTAATAGACTTTCTTTTGCTCAAACAGTTTTTCCAAATACGCTTTGTAGATTGCGGTACGCTCGCTTTGGCGTTCAGGACCCTCGTCGTGCTTGAGTCCAAGCCACTTGAGGTTTTCAACGATATCCGTTTCCCATTCTTTACTGGAACGTTCCTTGTCTGTATCTTCAATGCGCAAGATGAACTTTCCTCCGTGCTTTTTGGCAAACAAGTAATTGAAAAGCGCGGTCCTGGCGCTTCCCATATGAAAGGGGCCCGTGGGAGAAGGAGGAAACCTGGTGCGTATCTTTTCCATTGCTCCACCCTATCACTTTTTAAGGGAAATTCAAATAAAAGAGTCGCACGGGTGTTATGCGACTTTGCCCCAAAGTTCTTCTGGGAGCATGACGATGCGGCGCGAGTCTAGCTCTTCTTGGGTATGAAGAATAAGGAGATGTTTGCCGCAAGTGCATGCAAAGACTCCATTAAAATCAATACTTGGATCAACGATACCGTGAGTGCATTCTGGGGAATGGTTCCCTACGCTCACCCTGGGATTCATGGCTGCTTCTTCCCAATTTCTGTACCGGAAGAAGATAACTGGAGCTTCAATGCATTGGTCACCGAACTGTAGCACTTGGATAAAGCTCTGTTCGCTCCCGCGAAGATCAATGAGTTTGACTTGAGTTGCCTTTGCCACATTTCACCCCTTGTCGTTGAACTGGTGCTATACAAGATGACTTTGTATAGCATGTTTTTCTTTCATATGCAATGCATTTGACGGGTTTCATTTCAAATACTCAAGTAAATATTGCGCAATAGTGCTTGCGGCTTCGGGCTTTGCAAAATTCAAAGCGGCTTGAGACATGGTTTGCATCTCTTTGGGGCTGGAGGCCAGATATTTGAGTTTTTCTAGAAAGAAATGAGGGGTAAGATTTGCTTCTTCTAAAACCGCGCACGCGCCAGATTTTTGGTACTCGTAGGAATTGCGCGCTTGATGGTTTTGAGCCGCGCTCGAAAGCGGAACAAGGATAGAGGGCTTGCCCAGGGCCGCAATTTCAAATATAGAGCCAGATCCCGCTCTTGCCACGATAATGTCAGCTGCGGCAAAGGCATGCCGGAGTTCAGGCTCCTTCAGAAACGCGAAAGCGTGATAGTATTTTTCGTTTCCCTGCGTGAGCACTGCTTTTGCTTCTGAAAAAACCTGCGGAAAATTATGCTCCCCAGTTTGATGGATGACTTCAAAGTTTTCTGTCAGTTGGTTGAGGATAGAGAGTACGGCGTCGTTGATTTTTTGAGCTCCCTGGGACCCTCCCAATACCAGCACCACGGGCTTTCCTTCTTGGAGATTGAATACGGTTTTTGCCTCTTCTTTTGATCCTTCCAGCAGGGCCGTGCGAATGGGATTTCCCACTAGGATAGTTTTCTTGGGAGAAAGTGACAGCATACGCGGAAAAGACGTAAAAATCTTTAACGCAAACATAGAAGCAATTTGATTTGCTTTTCCTGGAATAGAATCGGATTCGTGCAAGAATACCGGGATCCGCAAGACCCAGGCGGCAAGAGTGGTGGGCAGAGCTCCGTATCCTCCCTTGCTTAGAATCAGGTCGGGGCCAATGAATGCAAGCTTGAGGAATGCCTGCAAGAATCCGAAAGGAATCTTGAAAAACACATCAAGCAGATTCTGCAGCAGCGCCAAAGGCCCAAAGTATCTTCGTACTTTACCCGCCATTGCGTTTTTCACCCTAATTCCCTCTTGAGCGAGCAGAAGCTCGTTAAAGTTATCATGCGGGCCGAGATAGAACAGTTTGAGCTGGTCTTTTTGCGCAGTCTTTTGCAGTTCTCTTGCCACGGCAACCAAGGGAAGGATATGTCCGCCTGTTCCGCCTCCCGTAAAAAGAATCTTCATCATGATGCCTGTTTTGATATGTTAAGCAATAATCCGATTCCAATCAACTCTGCGACCAGGGCAGATCCTCCGTAGCTGATGAATGGCAGAGGAATGCCTGCCAACGGCAAAAGCCCAGTCATTGATCCAATATTGAAAAGCGCCTGGAACGTGATCCAGCAGGCAATGCCCATCGCGCACAGCCGTGAAAAAGAGTCGTCCACCCTTAAGGCGACCGCAAAACTTCTCCAGAAGAACAGCAGAAAAAGCGCCAATAAGACTAAGGATCCGATAAACCCTGCTTCTTCCGCAAATATGGCGAATACGGAATCTGAAATGGGTTCGGGAAGCGTGCCGAATTTTTGGAAGCTTAATCCCAGGCCCAGGCCGGTAATGCCTCCTGATCCAATGCCGATCAACGCCTGCTTGATTTGATAGCCCTTTCCCAAAGGATCTATGTCTGGGTTTAAGAATACCAAAAGGCGGTTGAATCGATATGGCGCAATATGGATGAGGGCAAAGAGCAGGCTTGCTCCGCCAGACAAAAGCAAAATGGTATGGAGAAGCGGAGTTCCCGAAAGAAAGTACATAAGCACTCCGGTGATAGAAATAACTCCAAGCGTGCTTACGTCGGGCTGCGCGATGAGCAGAAACCCTATCACTCCCAGCATTGCCAAAAAAGGCAGGAATACGTTCTTTTTTATCTTCTTTTCATAAAACCGCGATGAGAGCCACGCGGCAAGATACACGATAAAGGCAACTTTGAGAAACTCTGACGGCTGCACGGAAAACTGGCCAAGATAAATCCACCGATGCGCTCCTTTGAGCGGGCCCCCTAAAAAGGGAATAAATACCAAAGCAAGCGTGACGATTGAAACGATGAGCAATGGCAAGCTGATTTGCCTTAATTTTTTGAGCGGAAAGAAATACGCAACTGCTCCAAGGGCAATGCCTGGGAGCAAGCCGAATATGAGCTGATGGGAAAGGAAGTAAAAGCTGTTTCCTGTTTTCTCAACGGAAAACGAAGCTGAAACGCTTGCAAGGATTAAAATGCCCAGAATAACGAGCGCGCATGATATGCCCAAAAGCCACGGATCAGGCCGTTTTCGTTTTTCCATACAAGCGTACGTATTTGATAAATTGCTCGCCCCTATCTTGATAGTCCTTGAATATGTTAAAGCTTGAAGCGGCAGGGCTTAGCAGACAGATTTTTCCTTTTGGCGTATGGAGATAGCAGAGTTTTACCGCCTCTTGCATGTTTGCTGTAAAGAAATGTTCGGGAGGGCGTTTCATATGCGCCACGAGCTTTTGTCCTGTTGTTGGAAACAGCACAAGTTTTTTGATGCTGCTCTTTCCTATTCTTTTTGCTAAGCCACGCATGTCTACTCCCCTGTCAAACCCTCCGGCAATAAGCGTGTGTACGTTTGGTCCCAAAGCATCCAGAGCCGCAATGGCTGACTCTGGAATGGTTGCAAGGGAATCGTTGTAAAAAGAAATGCCTTGGTATGTTCCTACGGGCTGGAGGCGGTGGGGCAAGGGCTTGAAATCTTGGATTGCTTTTTCAATAGTTTTGCTTGGAATTGAAAACAGCTTTCCAATGATTCGCGCAGGTTCCGAGGAAGCAACCCAGGGCGCCTGCGTTTTTTTGTATGTAAAGGGTAGTAATGATGCGTTGGATTGTTTTGCGATGCGCGCGACCAGCGGGTCTGCTTTGTTGTATACGAGAAAGTCAGCTTTTGTTTGATATTGCGTAATGCGCGCCTTTGCGTTTTGGTACGCGCCGAAGTTTTGATATCTGTCTAAGTGTTCAGGATACAGGTTGAGCAATACTGCAATGTGAGGGCTTCTTGTAAGATGCTCCAGTTGGAAGCTGGAAAGCTCGTACACAAACACGTCTTGAGGATTTTGCTTTTCAATAAATGAAAGTACGGGTTTCCCGATATTCCCTATCAGGTGCGCAGATATGCCCCCTGCTTTTAAAAGCTGGTATATGCTAGAAGTGGTGGTGCTTTTTCCTTGCGTGCCGGTGACTCCAATAACAGGGCCTTGGCAGTTGTCAAAAAACAGCTGGGTTTGCGACGTGAGGATTTGGTTTTTTGAGAGAAACCGGGAAATGGCCTTTTGGGGAATACCCGGAGATTTGATAATGACATCATAGTTCTGTACTGCCTGCGCATAGTTTTTCCCAAGATGCAACACCGCTTCATCTTTTGTTCCCTGAAATATATCTTCCTTCTGATCTGCTATCCCGATTATCTGGCCCGGGAATTTATTCTTCAAAAACGAAAAAGTGTCTTTTCCTTCCCTTGCAAAGCCAAGGATGAGTATTTTCTTCCCCTTCAAATCAGAGAGTTGCATGATTTTTCTACTGTATCACAGCGCAAAAAGAAAAGGGAGAGCATAGTGCTCTCCCTGTGTTGCTTGTTTCCTAATGATGAGGAAAAATCTCGAAGCATAAACCGCGACGCGTATCTGGATTGTATAGTGCCTGGAACCGCATTTGACCGTCGTCGGTTGGGATAGACCCCGTGAGTTCTCGTCTTTGTCCTTCATGACTGAACTGGACAGCTGTGCAACGAACAATGACCGTATGCCCGAGGTTCCCCTTTTCAGCAAAAGTTATATCCGCCTCTCCTTGGAATTCTCCTTTTGCTGCTGTTTTTCCCAAAGCAGGTCCTTGCTGAATGAACCAGGGAATCCCGCATGGCAAGACGGATTGCAAAGCTGTTTGTCCCATGAGCTTCCCCCCGTATGAAATATAAAGAGCAATGCTCTTTGAAGATAAGGATACCGTAGCTATACTGTTTCGTCAATAGCTTTTTTAAGGATTTCTGTGAATTGCGAAGGCAAAAAGTGCTTATTGTTCCAGGCGCGCAGGATATGCTGGGGATCAGGAGAATCTTTAGGCATTCTTTTTGCAAAATATGCCAAGAGCTTTGGCATATTGCCTTTTTCTGCTTTCAATGAAAGCAGGAGCGCGGCCCTGCTTTCTTGCTCTGTGCCCACGCATTCAAATGGCTTGAAGTTGCGCAGGCCCAGAAGTTCTTCTGCAAGAGGAACAAGCGAAAGATCTTCAAAAAGATTTTTCTTGAATATATTCTCCAGTTTTGCTTTTCCAACAAAGGGATATAGTGCCAAAAAGACAAACAAGCATTTTGGGCATCTGGCGCACCATTTGCCCGTGGGTTTCCTGATGCCGGAAATGGTTTTATGCGCTTCGTTGCAGCTTAGGAACGCGGGAAAGTATTTTGGGTATCGTGAAAACAGTTTTGCGATTTGGAGCTCATAGAGCGGCCGCAGAAAGCTGAAGTACTCAAGATCGTTGGCAAGATACGCTTTGGAATATTCCCTAAATTTCTTTTCAAACTCAAAGCTTTTGGAATATTGATGGTTGATGGTGGTTTCAAGATATTCCACATTTCCCTCGTTTGAACTTCGTTCATTGGAAAGCGCTATGTATTTATAATCAAACAGCGCAGCTTCCAAAGCGGTGATAAACGCAAGGTAGGCAGAAAAAGGAGTATGCCCATTCAAATACCCTTGCTGGTTCAGCTCCAAGAGCTTTGGATCAATAGTGCGTTTTGCAACAAGAGCGTTTGCAGTTTTACTTATTCGCGCAAGAGCGAGCTGCTCTTTTTTGGGATTCAGCATAAAGGACCGAATATCCATCTTGCTATTTTTCAAGAGTTCAAGCGTGACTGCTGCGTCTTTTCCCCCTCCTACAGGCACAATCGCGCGTTCCTGCAAAGGTTTTTCATACGCGCTCTGCGGCTCTGGAGCATGCGAGCATGCCAAAGAAAGGAAATCTGGTTTTGTAAAATCTATGCGGTTCTGAAAGAAAAATTCTCCCATTCCCTCCAGTATGAGGTCCTTCCACCAATGCATTTGCTCTTGGGTCAGATACCCTGCTTCAATAACAATGCTGGGAGAGCATGTTGCTTTCCAGTAGCTTGGAATTTCCATGAGTCCAAGGTGGAATACAAGATTCCGCAGCACGCTCTCCCCTACTCTTTTTAGACTTTCCTTTGCGATGTCGGGAATAATGATTTTTGGACGAAATGTAATATCTGGAGGCACGAAGAATTCAAAGGAAATATGAAGGCTGCTTTTCTGTAGTTCAAAAGAGTATCCTTTATAGGAAAAGGAAGGGTGTGTTTTTCGAAGTTGTGCAGTGGCAATTTGCATGAACATAGCATACGTTAAAGCAGATTAAATAAAAAGACTGCATGATTATGCAGTCTGTGCCGGGACCAGCGGCTTTTCCAGATATTCAAGTATCTCCAACACCTCTTCTCTTGTTGTGGGATCATCCAAATAGTGTTGATACCACTCATCATCCGGGTCTTGCAGGAGTCGTTCGAGAACTGTGCGGGCATGCGAATCTTGGTCAGATATGCGAGCCTTGTAGCTCGGCTTCCGTATAGCACGAATACGGTCTAGTAGCTCTTTTTTGGTCATTGAGACCTCCTTTGTAAGAACTGTGCATGGGTTCTACTGGATAGGACGAGAATGGATATGCTTTCTTTCAGCTATCCCAAAAGTCTGATGGCGAGTCCCACGATAGCCATGACAATGCCGATAATCCAAAAGCGCATGGTGATTTTGTAGTGGGGCCATCCCAGGGCTTCAAAATGGTGGTGGATGGGAGCGGCAAGAAGCAGTTTTTTCTTCAAGAACTTTTTTGAAAGAAGCTGCGCAATGACAGATCCCGATTCGAGAACCAGCAAAAATCCAATAATTGGAAGCACGAGTACGGAATCTGTAAGGAACGCGACAACAGTCAAGGTCGCGGTGAGCCCCATCATGCCGGTTTCCCCCATGTAGAACCTGGCAGGAGGGATGTTGAACCATAAAAACGCGAGCAAGCTTCCGACAATGGCAATGCACAAGGTTGCAAGGTCAAACTGCTCCCGAGAAAACGCAATGACCGCAAAAGCAGTGAATATGGAGGCAAAGATTCCTCCTGATAATCCGTCCAAGCCGTCAATAACTCCGCCTGAATACGTGGCAAGCATGACAATGATAAACACCGGAATATACCACATTCCAATGTCAAAATCCCCTATTCCCGGCACGTGCAGCGTGGTCCATCCGAGTTTGGCAAAGAACCACCATGCGCCCACGAGTCCGATAAGGGCCACGAGAGAAAATCTGAATTTTAAAGAAAGCCCGCCGGCAATGTGCTTTCCAAGCTTTTCCCATAAGAATCCCAGTATTTTGCCAGAGGGCGGAGAAACCACTTGCACGATGTCATCCAAAAATCCTACGGCAGAAGCTGCAATCAAGGTTGCCAAAGGAAGCCAGGTTTGGGATCTCGTGAGAAAATTCAGTTCTTTGAGAAACCAGACGTCAAGAAACGAAAGGCCGTACAGGGCAAATACTACAGCAGGCGGCACAAGCCAAATCAGCACTCCTCCAAAGCGCGGAGTTTTTACTTCCCCCTCCGAATGGAATTTCTGGAATATGGGCAAGTGGCCTCCCCCCAGAGCTTTTGTGCGCACGGTTTTTCGCCACATTTTGCGGGTATACAAGATGTGCGTCAGAAGCGGCGTTACAAGAAAAGCCGCAAGGAATGAAAGCGACCCTGCAAGCGCAAGCTTGATGATGTTGAGCGAAAATTCAGAGCTCATGTGTTTCTGCCACCCATTGGATAAGACGTTTCATATCAAAAAATCGGTCATCAGATCCCAGAATGACGTTTACCAAATATCCTTTGCCTTCTGGATGTTCCGTGACTAACAGCAGGCAGCCGCGCGAAGAAGGGGTCCAGCCGGTTTTTCCCATCAGGATTTTTGCAGGAAGCGTTTTATCATGCAGGAGGGCGTTGGTCGTAGCAGCAGAATGGTGGAATGTTCCTTCTGAAGAATAAATATTCATGCGGGGAGTTGCGAGAATATCCGCAATGTCTGGATGCTGTTTCATGATAAATGAGGCAAGCTGCGCAACGTCTTTAGCGCTCATTCTGTTTTGCGCAATGCCCGCGTGGTTGGGATCAACCCCCGCGACATCGCTGAACGAGGATTGCGTCAATTCCAAAGCAGATGCTTTTTCATTCATGAGTTTTAAAAACAGGTCTTGGCCTATGGCATGAGCAAGGGCAACTGCGGCGTCATTGCTAGATTCAATCAAAAGAGACGCAAGAAGGTTTTGGGTATCTAACACTTGCCCCACTTTCAAGTTTCCCGTGTCCTCTTCTTTGAGAACGGCTTCAATAGTGATGGGAATATCCTGGTCGGGAGCAAGATGGTCTTTTACAACCAGGGCAGTCATGAGCTTGGTGATGCTGGCAATGGGAAAGGGCGTGGAGCTGTCTTTCTCAAACAGCACCGACGCATTTCCCTGTTCATCAACAAAAATGGAGAGCGCTGCTCTGGCATTGAGCTGAAGCAGGGGCGGCTGTTTTTGCGCAAGAAGCGATGCTTGAGATATGCTGGCTGTGATATATTCGGGATTCTGCAAACTGCCAGGTATGAAAAATGCGCGTTGAAATTGGCTATCAGCGGCATTTACGCCCAGCCACAGAGGCAGGCTTGCGAGAAAAGAAGCTATGAGTATAGACGTATTGCGGGATCCGTTCATGCTTTCTTTTTTTGTTTTTGCGGCAAGGCAAGCTCTTTGAGCTGGACTGGTGAAATTTCGCTTGGGCTGTTCATCATCAAATCCCGGCTGTCCCCTGTTTTGGGAAACGCGATTACTTCTCTTACGCTTTGCTCTCCTTGCAAGAGAGACAGGAAACGGTCGAGCCCCCAGGCAATGCCTCCATGAGGCGGAGCTCCATATGAAAAT
>CAZWDJ010000001.1:11858-18810 GCA_964632325.1 uncultured Candidatus Saccharibacteria bacterium
ATGCGCTCTTTCTCGTATCCCATGATTTCAAACACTTTTTCCAATGCTTCAGGATTGTGATTGCGTATGCTTCCTCCCCCTATCTCAAGCCCGTTGAGCACAATGTCATACTGGGTCGTGAGAATAGAAGGAATTTCTTTTTTTGCCATGAGATGTTCCATATGTTCTGGCTTTGGGGCTGAAAAAGGGTTGTGCGTGAACGTCCAGGTCGAAGATCCTGAATTTTGCTGAAGGATCGAAGATCCCGAGGCAGCAGCCGCAGGTCCTGAGTTTTGCCGAAGGGCCGAGGGACTACCTTTAATTTTCTCAAAAAACGGGAAATCCACCACCCAGCAAAACGCAAGAAGATTTTTGTCTTCTTTGTTTTTTCTCAAGTCGGGCCTGTCTGTGTTGTATTTCTCCATTGCATCCTTATAGCTCATGCGAGGAAATGGAGCTTCTTGAATCTTTTTTCCAGGATACAGGGTTTTGACGATTTCAAGTATTAGCTGCTCGTTTAACTGCATGACATCTTCTTTTGCAACAAAACTCATCTCCAGGTCAAGCTGCGTAAATTCGGGCTGTCTGTCTGCTCTGGGATCTTCGTCTCTGAAGCATCTTGCTATTTGAAAATACCGTTCAAATCCCGCAACCTGCAGCAGCTGCTTGTATTGCTGGGGGCTTTGGGGCAGGGCGTAAAACGTTCCTGGATACAGCCGCGAAGGAACAACAAAATCTCGCGCGCCTTCGGGCGTTGATTTGGTAAGCATAGGAGTTTCAATCTCAACGAATTTTTCTTTTGAAAGAAATGTTCTGATGAATTGGATGACTTCGTGGCGCTTTTCCAGGTTGGCTTTGAGCCGAGATCTCCTTAAGTCTATATACCTGTATTGAAGGCGCTTTTCCTCGTCGATCTCGCTGCCTGAAGTGTCTATGGCAAACGGAAGCGTTTTTGCTTTTGAAAGGATCATAAGGTCTTGGACAAGAATTTCCACGGACCCTGTTTGGAGTTCAGTATTTTTCATGCCTTCGGGTCTCGCCTGCACGGTTCCCTGAACTTCCAAGACCCATTCGGGGCGTATCTCTTTTGCCTTTTCGTACAGTTCTTTTTCTGCCGGAGTCACCACCATTTGCAGAGTTCCGGTAAAGTCGCGCAAATCCAAAAAGATGATTTTCCCGTGATCTCTTCTATTTGCGACCCATCCTTTCAGGAGCACTGAAGAACCAATGAAGTGAGGGGTCTGTTGTATGAGTGTGCGTTGCATAAAAGCTATTGCCCTATCATATATTGTTTTTCATGCGTTTTGCAAGCAAACACAAAAGAGGAGTGCTGCTCCTCTTTGCGTGTGCGCTAGATACTCTTTGTGCCGAATGTCGGAGGGCTGCCCTGGGAAGGTTTTGGAGGCGCAGGGGGCTGCTGCGGATGCGGGAACGGAAAAGGAACATTGGGAGCAGGAGCCGGCTTTTCAGGAGCCCTGGGAGGCATAGGAGGAACTGGCTGCTGAAACGGTTTTGGCTGCTGGGGCGGAACAAACGGCTGGGGCGCGGGAACGGACTTTAGCATCGGGAGCGATTCCTCGTGCTTTTTTTCTTTGCTCCTTTGCGAAAGATACCATGTAACGATGATTGCCAGGCCGATTAAAGCTCCAATAATGAGAATTGCCATGTCGGAAATCGTGTAAAACTGTTAGTGTGTAAACGATTCGACCTTGTCTTTATATATTTTCTTCCTTCAAGAGTTTCTTGTCAACCGTATCGTGAGGTTATAGATATCCCCTGCTCCCATGACCATGACGATTTCTCCTCCTGTAAGATTTTTTTCCAGGTATTCTTCTATTTGTTTGGCGCCAGGAATGTACAAGGCATTGCAAAACTTTGCTAATTTTTCAGAAGAAACTTTTTGCTTGGCATTTTTTTCCTCTCTCCCTGCAACATCATAAATGTCTGCGAGAATAAGTTTGTCTACCGGCAGATGGGAAAGCACCTGGACAAAGTCTTTCCATAAAAGGTGCGTGCGTAGGTATTGGTGGGGCTGGAAAACAAGCCAGAGCTTTTCTTTTTTCCACTTCTTTCTTGCAGCTTCCACAGTCACCCGCACTTCTGTTGGATGGTGGCCGTAGTCTGACACGAGCGTGTATGGCTTGCCCTGAGCAGCGCCGAAGGGCTTGGGAGTTTTGACTTTGAATATTTCAAATCTTCTCCACGCGCCCTGGTATCGCAAAAGCGAAGAGAAGCTTTTGGCGTCGGGAATCTTGAGAATTCGGGCCACGGCAAGCGCGGCAAGAGCGTTGGCAACGTTGTGCTCCCCGGGAATTTTCAGGTTCTTGCGAAGTCGCTCCGCTTCTTTTTGTTTTGGAGAATAGAATGCTATATCGCCTTTGTATCCCGCGAGTATTTTTTTCGTATTGATGTCGTCTTTGTTCGCAACAACATATCCATTTTTAGGAACGCGCAGAATGTATTTCTTGAATGTTTTAAGAATGTTTGCAAGCGTTTTGTAGTAGTCCAAATGGTCTGCTTCAACGGTGGTGAGAACTGCAATTGCAGGAGAATAATTCAAAAATGAGGCAAAGTGTTCGTCGGCTTCAATAACCAAGTATTTGCTTTTTCCTACTCTGCAATTAGATCCTGAGCTTTGCGAAGGATCCAGCTCTTTGAGTTTTGTTCCGACAATAATAGTTGGATCAAGGCCGGCATGGACCAGCAATAGCCCGATCATGGAGGTTGTGGTGCTTTTTCCATGCGTTCCCGATATGGCGATGGTATAATGGGAGCGGGTAAGCTCCCCAAGAGCTTCAGGATAGCTTTGCTGGGGTATATCGTTTTCTCGTTCAGGATGGGTTTTGGGAACAGCAGGGCTGTACACAATTCGGGAGACTGCGCGTGATTGCAGGCATTTTGTCTCTTGCGAGTTCCCTATTCTGATACGCGCGCCTTCTTTTTGCAAAGCATGTGTAATTTCAGAGCTTGCAAGGTCGCACCCTGAAACCGAAAATCCCTTGGCAAGATAGTATCTTGCAAGGGCTGATACTCCTATTCCTCCAATGCCTATGAAATGAATCTCCATGTTTTATTTCCCCAATTGTATGCTCTCTATGGTAGCATACTCTGCCCCGGTTTTTTTAAGCGAGCTTTCCATGATTTCAAAGGAAGATACGGGAATATCATAGGAAACATCCTGATTGATATTCGGCAGTTCTTCAAGCTCTATAGTTTGCAGTTCATATTCTTTGAGGCGGCCGAGGGTCAAATGCAATACGAAAGGATATTTTTCAGGAGGAGCGCCAAAAGCGCTTTTTGATTGCACTGCTTCTTGGAGATTTTTCTGCAAACGCGCAAGCGCTTTTGGCGCCTTTCCCTTCAGCCACACCATTCTTGGATTTGCCGAGCTTGGGCCGTAGGAAAGTTCTGAAAACTGAAAAGAAAATGGCTTTGTCCCCTCCCCTATTCTCCTGCAGTTTTCCTGTAATGTTTCTAGCTCCTTGTCTGACGTATTTCCGACAAATACCAAAGTGATGTGCAGGTTTTCTGGGTTTACCCATCGTATGGGAAGTTCTGGCAGTCGAGCTTGCAGACTCTGAAGTTCAGTTTTGATTGCCTCGGGAAGATTGATGGCAAGAAAAATGCGGTGAAGCATGCTTTATATTGTATCTGCGTTTCTGCTTCCGAGCAATTGACATAGCTTCCCAGCTTTTCTTTTTGAGCAGAAATGTATAGTATAATGTGGACATGGCAAAGCCGCAGGCAAAAAAGAAAGACGACCAGGAAACTCCCATTCGGGAGGTGGTAAACCACTATTTTGCCACCAAGGGATTATCCCTTGATGCAGTCAAGGAAGACGCAAAAAAGAAGAAGATCATTTATTCAAGATTTACCCGTCCCGCAAAACAGCTTATTGAACTTGCAGGGTCTTCTGCAAAAGCAAAAGAGGCAATCACCAAGGTTGCAGAATGGGCAAACTCAAGAAAGCTGGATTACGCCATTGAAACCGTGTTCAAAAAGTGGCTGGAACTTGATCGGCTAAAGCCCAAAGAAGTGGTAAAGAAACCGTTTTACCGGAATCAGCCCATGGTATGGTCGCAAGCAAAAAGGAAATGGTTTGTAGTCACTCTTGAAAATGATTGGCTGGAGTTTGCGGATAAAAAGTCAAAAATTGAGTGGAGAATCGTGGAATAAAAAAGCCCATATAAAAGGGTAAAGGCGCACTCTTGGTGAGGCGCCTTTAGAAAAATAGAATAAAGAACTTTTTGAGATAACCAGCAAATGCTGGTTTCTGGACCGGTGTCGCACTGTAATTGAGGCGACAATGATGGTCTGTAGTAAGTGTACATTTGCCATGAAACCTTGTCAAGAGCAATTCATATTTTTTGGAACTTCAGAGTTTGCAAAGATCATTTTACAAAGCTTGTTGAGTCATGAGTGCAAGCCGCTTTTGATTGTGACGGTTCCAGATAAGCCCGCAGGCCGAAGGCAGCTGCTCACTCCCTCGCCAATAAGGGCATTTTTGCAAAAAGAGCATCCTGCTATGAAAATTCTTCAGCCAGAAAAGCTGGATATGGCATTTGAGGCGGTCATAAGGGATGCAAAGCCAGATTTCTTCGTAGTTGCGGCATACGGCGAAATCCTTTCTCAATCCTTGCTCAACCTTGCCGTAAAAGGCGTCTTGAATGTGCATCCTTCATTACTCCCACTATATCGGGGGCCTTCTCCGATACAGTCTGCTATATTAAATGGCGATGCTAAAACCGGAGTAACCATTATGCTTTTGGATGAAAAAATGGATCATGGCCCTATTCTCGCGCAAAAGGAGATGCCGATTAAATCGGATGCATACTATCCAGAATTGCATGATGAGTTGGCAAAACTGGGTTCAGAGCTTTTATTGGAAACCATCCCGCCTTGGATAAGCGGCGCTCTTGCGCCAAAACCCCAGGACGATAGAAGGGCAACCTATACTTCCATTTTTAGAAAGGAGCATGGAAGGATTGACTGGAAAAAAGATGCTTTGTATATAGAAAGGCAGGTTCGCGCTCTTCAGCCGTGGCCTGGCACGTTTTCTATGTTCCACGGGCAGGTTTTGAAGATTCTTAGGGCAAGGGCTATTCAGGTAGAGGATCAAAAGCCCCCGGGCACTGTTATAAGATCAGTTTCAGGGCATATCGGAGTGTCTGCAGGCAAGGGATTTCTTGTTCTGGAAACAGTGCAGATTGCTGGAGGCAGGTCAATGCCAGTGCAAGAGTTTATACTCGGTCATACCAATTTCATTAATACGATTCTTTAATAAACATATGTTGTCTTACTTTGATCTTAGAAAAGGCGCGCAATTCGTACTTGAAGGCCAGCCGTACGAAGTACTGGAGTTTAAGCAAATGGGCAAGGCCCAGGATGTCGTGGTTGCTCAAACCAAAATTAAGAATCTCATAAACGGCAAAGTGCTTCCTCGGAGCTTTCATCAAAGCGATACGTTTGAGGAAGCGAATATCGAAAAGTTCCAGGCAAAATTCATTTACACTCACCGCGGCAGGTTCGTGTTTTCTGACGTTGATAATTCCGCAAATCGTTTTGAGTTAGTTCAGGAGCAGATCGGCGAGAGCGTGCAGTTTTTAAAGCAGAATCAAATCGTAGACGGATTAAAATTCCAGGGAAAAATTATCAACATTGCTTTGCCAATTAAAGTCCAACTCTTGGTGAAGGACGCGCCGCCAGGGCTGAAAGGAAACACCGCGCAAGGTGGCACTAAAGCTGTCACCCTTGAAACAGGCGCCACTCTACAAGTTCCGCTCTTTATTGAAAGCGGAGATATTTTGGAAGTAAACACCGAAACTGGAGAATATGCAAAGCGCGTTGGAAAAGAATAAAAAAAGAGAGTAGGGTTGCTACTCTCTAGAGACTAGGAAAAAACGAATGGCAGGGGGAGTTGCTCTCGATGCGGTTGCCACTTTATCCCTACTCCGGAAATTTCAGTGAGAGGAATGGGAATACACGTTTGGTTCGTACAGATCAGCACCCCCCTTCCCATATGTAGCATCAAGATGCCTGGGGTGTATCCTTTGCAGTAGCGGTGAACCAATTTTCCATCGGAGATCTCGACTTCTCGATGTTCGTCAAGTCTTATTGTTGCGTCGCATCCTGTACACAAAAGATTTCTTGTACGGTCGCCATTTGCCAGGCCGACCTTGTGAGATTTCCATCGACCCTGGCAGTCTGCTGCTGTATGGATAAGTTGAACCACTTTTACTCTCCTTCCTTTTCGGGTTTATGATAGGTGCGATTTTTTATTTTCCCCTGCCTGGCGAAAAATGTCAAACTGCTTTTCTGCACAACCAAAAGCGCCGGTAACGGCGCTTGTTTTCAGTTTACCTGGAGAAGCTCTACGTCAAAGAGAAGAGTGGCGTTGGGGGGAATTATGTTTCCAGCTCCTGCCTGGCCGTATCCCAGTTCAGGAGGGATGGTGAGTTTCCGTTTCCCGCCCTCTTTCATCCCTATAATTCCTTGTTCCCACCCTTGGATGACTGAATTTTGCCCCAGCGTGAAAGAAAAGGGTTGTCCGCGGTCAAGGGAGCTGTCAAACTTGGTTCCGTTTTGCAAGGTTCCCGTGTAATGCACCGAAACCGCGGATCCTGCTATAGCTTCTTTTCCCTGCCCTACCGCAATATCTTGTACTATGAGTCCGTTTGGCATAGTTTGCGCGTTATTCTGGATTACTTCCCATCCTTGAGGAATATCGCAAGGAGTCGGGAATTCTTTTACCTCCCCTGTTTCAGGATTTTTTGCAGAAGTGATGACTTGAATGCAGACTTGTTCTTCGGGTTTTTCTTCTTTGGGCGCCAGAAAATAATATCCTGCTCCCAGGATTGCCGCGATAAATAGCCCTGCCGCGAAAAATTTCATACAGTCAGTATATCACGCATGTCTCTGGGGTCAACAGCTATTTTTGTTCTTGTTTGACGATATATGTGGTGACAATAGTGAC
>CAZWDJ010000001.1:18820-28467 GCA_964632325.1 uncultured Candidatus Saccharibacteria bacterium
AACCTGCCGCGAAAAAGTTCATACAGCCAGTATATCACGCATGTTTCTGGGGTCAATTCGCATACTATTACCGAAGCTGGCAGTATGTCTGGCGGCAGCCCTCGGAATCCTCTGGGGCATGGTCTTTGAGCAGCGGCTCAAAGACCAGAGGATGAGAGCGCAGGGCGACGCCAGTCGCTGGACTGGCGGACGCCTGGTGCCGAAAGATATACTGCCAGCGGAACAAGTAAAGAAGTGAATGAACTATTTTTGTTCTTGTTTGACGATATATGTGGTGACAATAGTGACGACAATAGTAATCACAAAGGCGTATATGAATTTCATAATCAAGGTGTTTGCGCCCAAGGGAAAGAAGTATTCAATAAATGAGCGTATGGCATCGTTCCACGCAAGCCCTGCCACCAGCCCAAAGGCCGCGGCAATATATGCTGCGGTCTGTGTCTTAAAGCCAGTTTTTAATTCTGATGCGCGCTTTTTGAGCACTTCCTTCATGCTGATAGTATACCATACCTATTTTCGCATTTCCGCATTAAAGGTTTTTATGAATTTTACGGGATCAACGCTTGCGCCGTTTACCTTTATGGAAAAGTGCAAGTGCGGGTCTAGGGAATACCCCGTATTCCCCGCGGTTGCAATGGTTTGGCCTTTTTGGACAGCTTGGCCTTCTTGTACAAAGAATTTGTCTAAATGAAGGTAGAGAGAATAAATTCCTAATCCATGATCAATGATCAATATGTTGCCATAGTTTGTGAGTTTGCGTTGGAGCGCCACTTTTCCGTCATTGATTGCGTACACAGGAGTTCCTATTTTCGCATCCAAATCCATGCCCAAGTGCTGAAGCTTAATAGTCCCCGACTTTCTGATGTTTCCGTACGCTCCTACGTCAATCATGGAAGATAATGGATTCTGAAAAGAAGAATCAAAAAGGGGTTTTGCGGTGTATTGGCTCGTTGCCTGCTGAATGATTTGATTTTCTGTTTGCCCGATGTTTTTCGCGATTGCTTCGGGCGTATACCCCTGTTGCTCCAGCTCCTTGGTCACTTGGAGGTTGGTTATGGGGTAGTTCCGCTTTTTTACCTGGATTTGCGCTTCCGCAGATTGTCCATCTGCAAAGCTTGCTTTCAGGCTATATAATCCGGTTTTGGCATTGGGGCCAATGCCATTGACAGCAAGCCACTTCTCCCCCATCGGAAAAGAATAAATCCTCTGGCCGCTAAAATATACCGTTATCGGCGGTTTTGCCATGCGAAGAATAAGGGTATCGGATTGCTGCACGGTAGATGAGGAGACTTCCAAAAGAGAAACAGGCTCTTGCATCTTTTCTTCCTCTTGCAGAGGAGTTTCTTGCGTTTGCTGGGGTTCAGGCAAAGTTTGCTGGCTGGAATCGTGAAAAAGAATCGGCCCTGCAGCCCAAACCAAAAGCAGGGAACCTATGCGGATGAGGTGCTTTTTTCGCTTGCCTTTTTCCATAGCTACTCCAGCTTCATTTCAAATCTATGGAATTTGTGTCCCTGATACGCTCCAGACCGATTCAAAAGTTTAAATCCTTGTTTAAGGTAGAATTCTTTGTTGCCGTATTCAAAAAAAGCGCAGGCGCATAGCGTATTCAGGCCTGCTGTTTTGGTATATTGTTTTGCGAATTCTATGAATTCTTTTCCAATGCCGTTGGATTGCGTTTCAGGGTGCACGGCAAGCGTTTCAATATACATTTTATTTCCGCGTTTCCGGAAGCTTGCGATTGCAACAATTATTCCCTCTGCTTCCTTTACAAAATACTCCCCTTTTGCGATTTGCCGGTCAATATATGTTTCTTGATTCCATACAAATTCAGGCATGCCAAGATACAGCACGCTTGCGATTTTGGCGATAGACGGTTTATCTTGAAGAGTCGCTTTTCTGATCATGCAATTTCAAGATAGCAGAAAATATGCGTATAGTGAATATATGCGTAGGTTTGTCCAGAAGTTTATGCGAACTGGAGTGTTGCGTACTTCAAAGATCATTGAAGCATTCCAAAAGATTGACCGCAAAGATTTTGTATTGCCTGAATGCCAGGCACAAGCGTATGAGGATTATCCGCTTCCCATTGGCCAGGGCCAGACCATTTCCCAGCCCTACACCGTTGCGTTTATGCTGGAATTGCTTGAGCCAAGAGAAGGCCAAAAAATTCTTGATGTGGGTTCAGGATCTGGCTGGACCACTGCTCTTTTGGCATATATTACAGGAGAAAAAGGAAAAGTATATGGATTGGAGATTATTCCAGAATTGGTTGCGCTGGGTCAAAAAAACTTGAAAAAATATCAATTTCCGCAAGCAGTGATACTTCAGGCAGGAGAGGAACTGGGATTGCTCAAGGAAGCGCCGTTTGACCGGATTTTGGCTTCAGCCGCGGCAAAAGAATTGCCTCAACAGCTTATACAGCAATTAAAGATCGGTGGCATTATGGTAATTCCTGTGCAGGGAAATATCTTGAAAGTCACGAAGATATCAGAAACAAAAACCCACATTCAAACTTTTGAAGGATTTCGTTTTGTGCCGTTAGTGTAAGTGAGGGGAAAAGTGCGATGTTGCCTTTTTGGGCGCGCTGTGTTAATTTTTGGATAGCGAATCAGTACATTTCACAAAGGGAAAGAGGTTGTTATGACAACAGTGAAAGATCGTTTTCTTACATACCAATGTGGAGAAGGCAGAACGGGAACTGGTCAATTGGTTGAGTTCACTTGCCCTCCTGATGCCATGGAACAGGTTAGAGCTTTTTTGCGGGAGAATGTCCGTACGATCGACATTCCGAGCACCGGCCGAGTCCATGTAGCTCACGGCGGATACGGCCAGTACACTCGCTACAGGGTAACCCAGCATGATTACGCTGGCGGCGGACCTGGCGAAAGCGGCGGATGGGGCTATATCGAAATCTTGGAAATCAAGGATCCGCCGGATGGCCGCTGGGGTATCGTTATTAACGAGCATACCAGCCACGAAGGCGGAGCATTTACCGAATGGGAAACGGTCGAGAGCGCTCGTGCTGCATTTGCCAAGTTCTGGGGCAGCTCTCGTAGCACCGAAGAAGAATTCCCAAAACTTCCTGGCTTCAAACGGCGCGTCGTTTGCGGCGCACTCACGCCGTGGTTTTATGCAATCGGAGACGAGCAACTCATCGGTGACTACGCTTTTCCTGAAGGATTGCAGGGCGACGCGGTGTATCGTTTCGGTCGACAGTTTGTTGTTTTTGACCACGACGGCGTTCCGGCGGTCAAGACCTGCATGGGAACACGTTTTGTCGAGTGGAGACATGACTATTATCCCTATGATGCGCAGCAGTACCGTCTCGTCTACTGGGATGATGGGAGCATGTGGGACGAACGCAACAATCGTGGTAGTTCGCCCCGTCCGGTCGAGGAAGGCGAGATGTGGATTGCGGTAGCGATTCAGCAGTTCAGGCACTTGCTCACGGGCAAGAGCACGAAGTTTACCGTTAACTTCACCGACGGCAACAAATTCGTCGGTAAGCTGGTTCGGGCGAACCACCGCGTTCCTTGCGCAGAGGGCGACTACTTTCTTGTCGTTTCGTTCAAGGACAAGAAAAAGCCGCTCCAGGGCTGGGTCTATGGCTTTAAGCCCACCAAAGACGCTCCTGACATCGTGCAGTACGTTGTTCAACGCTACACGAAGAGCGAGGTGGAGCGCGTCGAGGTCAAGGAGTGCAAAACCGAGAAGGGCGGTAGGAAGTGGGCCGGTGTTTTCCACCATCTTCCTTCGCACTAAAAGGAAGGGCATAGCGCAGCCATGATTCAACGCTGATTGGGTCGTGGCTTTTTCTTTTTGTAAACACTAGGAAAGTTTGCTTCCAAGCGTGACAGAATCTTTTGCTGGAGTGATGAGAACCCAGCCAGTGCCTGCGGCATTCTTGAATCCCAAAGTTAAAACTTCAGAAGAAAAATCCGCAATCTTTTTGGGTGGGAAGTTCACCACGCAGCATACGAGCATATCTTGTAGTTCCTCTTTTGTGTGCGCGCCTGGCGCCTGCACACCGGAGGTCTTTACGCCAATCTCTGGGCCAAAGTCTATTTTGAGCTTAAACGCAGGGTTGCGCGCTTCAGGGAAATCTTGAACTTCAATAATTTTTCCCACTCTAATATCTACTTTTTCAAAATCTCCAAATGATATTTCCATGGACTTTCATTAAAATTGTAGCATCTTCTTTACCTCCTCTCGTATGGCTTGTTTCATTTCCTTCCAGTCCCCTCTTTGTATCATAACAGGCATAGGTTCTGTTTCTGCGTCACTAAAAAATACCATACTTTTCAGAATGTGTAGCTTATTAAACTGTATACTCTTGTATTTTTGCTCAAAAAATCCGATAAGATCAGACATAGAATATTTCTTCAATAGAAAATAGATGTCTACAAAATCTTTCTTGCTTCCCCTGGAAGACACTGCATCGATTTTCATGGCGGCAATATCGCGTTCGTCTGCGAGATTTGTGTTTCCAAAATCAACAAACGGATATAACATTTCATAGCCATACTCCAAGAAACTTATTTTCACCCCATCTAAAACGCCGTGGATTGTCCCACTGTCTTCGCCTGATAATGTAAACTTGCCCAAATCAGAAAGTTTCCTTTTAATTCCTTCACTGGAAAACGGTTTTGCTGAAAACCAGTCCAGATCTTCTGATTTTCTGTGCCCAAGCTCAAGAGCCAAAGCTGTTCCACCCGCCAAATAAAAATCTTTAGGAATCCCGCTCCTTGCTACCTTCTCGAGAACGCGCTCTGTGTTTTTTTCGAGAGTTTGCTTATGCATTGCAGGGGATTAATATTGAAGTATTGGCACCAAAAAGAGAGGGATTTCCCGGTCAGTGTCTTGCTTTCTAGAATGCCCTTTTTTAGCTTCTCTGCGCCATAGATACGAATTGCCCATTGAAAATCATCTGTATCGCCAAAATTTAGTATTCTGTCTATGATAAACTTCTCGTTTTTATCAATATCTATGTCGCTCACATCCCAGAACATGGACTTTTTCTTTAGCGTTTCCATGGTACTATTATACCATGTTTTATGCTTTGCGTATATTCTCTTTTGAATTAAGTTCAGCTTCTTTTGACGGTCCCATCCCTTTATTTCGGATTCGCGCTTTCTGGCGTCTTTCAGATTATCAAATGTTTCAGAATACTTTAATTCAACCGGTCTTCTAATTTTTGTATAATGGGCGCCCCATTTTGATTCGTTATGCTGTTTTACTCGTTTTTCCAAGTCGTTAGTACATCCAACATATAATGATCCATCTGAACACTCTACTATATATACAAAATACATATATATACTCCACTTTAGCAAAAACCCATATGTTTGGCGATTCTCAGGCTTATCCCAGATGAAAGCAAAGGAAAAGGGTCACTAACTCACAGCTAGTGACCCTTCATTCGAAAGCTACTATGGCTTACCGATTAGGTGACTTGTTTGTCATGATTCGGTCTTAGAAGGTCCCGGGATCGTTATTCCTGTCGCCATAAGCCTTCCAAGAGAGGTGGTAGTAATCGAGCTTATGACTGAGGGTGAGGATGGATCGGTTGCTACAGTCACGAGGCGCAGGGCCATCAGGGACCGCAACTCCTCTTTAAGGATCTCTGGCAGATTCCCGAGGGATGTGCCACCGAAAGGCTTAATAACTTCTTTCACATCCCGTACGAGAGCTTCAAAACTCACTGCTCTTCCTGGCGCTTCGGCAGCGATCTTCAACACGATGTCCTCGAGTACCAACGACGGTTTTTCGCCGATGCCTGGCATATTCCACCTCCTTTCTAGGCTATAGCCGACTCTTCCGTTTCCAAAGAAGGGTGCGGAACGGCCGAGAAATATCGAGCATTAGTCTTGAGCGCAAAACTACTGGAAGGTAGTAGTCTTGCAGGGGACCATACTCTCTCTCCACCTCGATATGCTTTTCTCCCATGGCATCTTTGAGGATCTGGAGAACCCGTGGGATTATTTCCTTCTCCCAGGAGAAGTAGTCCACGGCTAGTATGGATAGCTCTTTCGGTTCCACTGCTACGTGATAAACACCGGGGACTGAGAGTGCAGCAGTGACTATTTTAGCAGCCACATCTCCAATATCTCGGAGAGCTCGCTGACGCTTTTCTATCGTCTCGAAGGGATGGCCAAAGCTTTGGATAGAGTAGTGTGTCACGGGAGAACTTAGTCTGAAAATACAGCACTGTGGATTTTTGGCGTGAGTTACCACTACGCGTAGAGTTTTACTCCCAGTTGCTTCTGTCGTCATCAGTGTTCGCTCCTTTCACTCTTCTCGGGACTATTCCCGCCTTTGGGTTCTGGGTTATGTATAGCACTTCTTTCATATAAAACAAGGTCTTGGTTCTGAATTGGAGAGCCTAAATGGAAAATCTGATATCCAAGCACAAAAAACTACGGCCCGACGGCACTGAACGAAATATTGTATAGGCCCTTCGTCGTCCTTCGTTGCCACTCAGGATTCCTCAGGGACTTCGATTTTTTTACCGTTGCTGGGGGGTCGAAGATTCCGAGCTATGCGAGGAAACGAAGACACCATTGATTCACCTCGTCATTCCATTCCTCGGTGCCTTCTTCTTTTTATCTATATGGGCCGAAGGCCCTGATGAGCACAAGGTGCGAAGAAGGGCTGCGGGGCTTGGGATCGAACCAAGACTGACGCGGCTTCAAAGGCCGCCGCCCTACCATTAGGCTACCCCGCAATATTGTTTACTCTAGTACTTATTCCTTTGATCCACCCTTCAATTTTTCTGTTAAGATTTGTACTTTTTTTAACTCGGATTGCCAATAAGCCATAGTAGTTCCTTCCAATATTGTGGCGTTTCGTAGCGAGAGTACCCTTCTTCAAGTATACAGTCCAGAATAATATCAGGGGAAGTTGGAGAATTTCTGCCCAGTATCCCCTTACATTTTCAAGGTCATTTGCGCTTTTTTCATGGATGTATATTTCAAACTTTATATTTTCAGTCGGTATTTTACAAATGTTTATTAGCCATGCATAGAAGAATCTCACCATTCTTGGGTCTGAATTGGTGAACTTTACTCCTGCTGCAACATTCCATTCCTTTTGCTTTTGTCCTTCTCCCCAGTAAAGCATTATACCCATTAGCCATAATTCTCGACGAGAAATGATCTGGATTTCTTTATCTGTTGTCTGATATATTTTTTCAGTTTCTTCTATGCGCTTTTTACGTTTTGCTTCGGCTCCCCTTTTCATAGATGCTAATTTCTTTTCGGTAAGACGCTGTTTCTGGTTTTCTGAGAGTCCGACATTATGCAGCCATAGCGAAAGTGAAGATTTTGCGACAGGAACTTTTTGAAGTATTTCCCGATATGAAAATCCCTCTCGCCTTAATGTTATTGCCGCTTCTCTTTCTTTTAGTTTGGGGATCATGAACCACGTTCAGTATTTCTTTAATTATACCATCCTGGTTCGGATTGTAAAGGTACTATTTCACGATCCCGCAATGCGCCTACTCTTTTACGCAACTCTCAATAATCGCAAGCTCAAGAGGAAGCTGGACAATGCTTGCGTATTTCATTTTGTTTTCTGCTTCTGTGAAACTTTCAAGCGTTTTTTGGAGCTCTTGGCTCCTAAACTCTTTTGCCTGTTTTTGGATAATGTCTTTTTGTTCTTGCGTGAATCCTTGCATGATTCCTTCCAAATCAGGATGTATTTGGAGAAGCAGGATCTCCCGCAAATACTGCACGAGATTTTTTATAAACTCCTGCGGATCCATGCCTGCCTGGAGATTTTTGTGCAGGAATTCAACTGCCTGCGCGGGATTTTTTTGGATGAGAAAACCGGTAAACTGCGCAGTGACGCTAAGGTCAACAATACTCAATAAATCCTTGACAGAATCAGCTGTAATCCCTTTGGTTGTATCAGATCCTGAATGAAAAGTCAAAACCTTGTCGAGCAGCCCTTCAGCGTCCCGCAAGGAACCGCCTGCCTGCAGCGCAATAAGCTCCAGAGCCGACTTTTCAATTTTTGTCTTTTCGTGTTCTGCTAAATTCTGCAGTCTCTGGACAATCTCTGAAACTTTAAGCCGTCTGAAATCAAACCTCTGGCACCGTGAAAGTATAGTCGGGATCATTTTATGGATTTCGGTCGTAGCCAAAATGAATATGGCGTGGCTTGGAGGTTCTTCCAGCGTTTTTAAGAGCGCGTTCGCGGCGTCTTTGCTCAATTGATGGGCTTCGTCAATGATGAATACTTTGTACTTTAAAGTCGTGGGAGAAAACTGAATCCCCTCTTTCAAGCTTCGCATTTCGTCAATTCCCCTGTTTGATGCCGCGTCTATCTCTACGAGATCCAGAGCTCTTCCAGAATTGATTTCATCGCATGCCTTGCATTGGTTGCATGGTTCGCCCGCTTTTTGGTTTTGGCAGTTGATTGCTTTGGCAAGAAGCCGTGCAATGCTGGTTTTCCCGCTTCCTCGGGGGCCGGAAAACATGTATGCATGGGAAATTGCGTTTTGCGAAACCGCATTCCGCAGAATCTTTACCGTGCTTTCTTGGCCAACAACCTCGCCAAAGGTTTTGGGCCTGTATTTTCTGTAGAGGGCGAGGGTGGCCATATTCTTAAGAGAAACCTATCTTTTGAACACGAAGAATTTGTACGCAAAAAAGTTCCAGGCCATGGCAATCAGGGTTCCTGCCAAAGCTCCGATATTTGCCCAAAGCTGTGGAGAGACAATATCCTGGTTGAACATATTAACTAAGCTCGCAGCCCCTACGTTCAGGGCAAATCCCACAAGACTGCTGATGAAGAATTGCGCAAACTGCTTTGAGTTGGTGCGTTCTGTTGATCCGAATGTCCAGTATTTGTTCCAAAAATAGCTGTTCAGTACTGCTACGGCGAATGAAAGCGCCTTAAATGCCGAGAACCAAACCCCTGTTGTCACTTGGAACATAAACATCAAAAGGTTTAAGATTCCAAGATCCATAAACGTATTCAGCCCCCCTATTGCCAGGAATTTTGCAGCTTGGAATAAAACGGGAATGCGTTTTCCCAAGAATGAGGCAGCCGCGGTTCCCAGGAATGAGGCAATGGGCATGGCAAAAGGAGCCCATGCGGGCACGGCAAAACAGAACTTTACGCATGGAGTATAGCGCAGAACATAAGAAATCTCCCATAAAAATATCCCTACCAGAGTTCCCAAAAGAATGCTTGCTAGGGTGTCCTTTTTTGACATACGGATATTGTAGCATGGTTTGCGTAAAAGAAAAAAGTGGCTAGAGCCACTTTACTCACTGGGTGTGCGTCTAAGAAGGTATACCGCGGCGTTGAACAAGAGAAATAGAATTATCGTAAACGGTACGAGGAGAACAGCATACGCGAAGGCAAAGCCTCCTGAAATCACGCCTAGCGCAAATATCCCAGGATATTCGCGCGGCTTGTTCCACGTGAACAGTATTTCCACAGGAAGCTGAAGTTTTGGCTTAAAGAGAAATAGGTCTGGAGACCTTATTGGGGGTTCGTCTATGTAACTCACGAGTCGAACCGCGTTTATGAAGCGGCTTGAGTAATACCCTATAGGAAGCCAGAAAACAATCAGGAAGATGATGAGCGTGACTTGCGATGGATCCAAGCGCAACCTCCTTATGTGCTAGATTTATTGC
>CAZWDJ010000001.1:28477-29392 GCA_964632325.1 uncultured Candidatus Saccharibacteria bacterium
GATTGAGATATACAACACCCTGACCAAGAAAACCGACACGCTGAAGGGAAAAAAGCTGAAGCTGTTTGTGTGCGGCATTACGCCGTATGATTTTGCGCATTTGGGGCACGCCAGAACCTATATTGTTTTTGACGCGTTTGTAAAATACTTGAGGAGCGCGGGGATAAAGGTGTTTTACTTCCAGAATGTGACTGATGTTGACGATAAGATTATCAAGCGAGCGCAGGAGACAGGAGAAACATGGAAATTACTGGCAAGGCGGTTTGAAAAAGAATATCTGAAGAACATGAAAGCCCTGAAAGTGGACAGCGTAGACAAGTATGCGCGCGCCACCGATCATGTGAAAGAAATCATAAGCCAGGTGCAACGGATGCAAAAGAAAGGATACGCGTACGAGATACAGGACGACGGCATCTATTTTGACATTTCCAAGTTCAAAGACTATGGCAAGCTTGCAGGCAGAACTGGCCAGCAGGCGCAGGATGCGGTTTCACGGATTGACGAATCAGTGCAAAAAAGGAATAAAGGAGACTTTGCTGTGTGGAAATACAGCAAACCCGGGGAGCCAAGGTGGTCCTTCGCTTCGCTTCACTCAGGACGGCCCGGCTGGCACATTGAAGATACTGCAATCTCTGAAAAATACTTTGGCCCCCAGTATGACATCCATGGAGGAGGCATTGACTTGCTATTCCCCCATCACGAGGCAGAAGTGACGCAAATGGAGTCAATTTCGGGAAAGAAGCCATTTGTAAAGTACTGGATGCATACGGGATTCTTAACCATCAATGGGGAGAAAATGTCAAAGTCTCTTGGCAATTTCATCACCATTCATGATTTTTTGCAGGCACATTCTCCAAGAGTGTTGCGTTTGCTGTTTTTGAAATCCCATTATCGCTCTCCTCTTGATTATTCAGA
>CAZWDJ010000002.1:0-4812 GCA_964632325.1 uncultured Candidatus Saccharibacteria bacterium
CTACTTTTCCCGTGCCTGCAGTCAGGCCCTGCGGTTTGAGGATTTCTTCCGCGTGTTTTTCCTGGAACGCAATGACTGCTTGGCGGGTGAGCTGCCCGAACGTGCCAGTCACTTTTCCTTCAGGAT
Source organism: uncultured Candidatus Saccharibacteria bacterium (assembly GCA_964632325.1). Taxonomy (GTDB): domain Bacteria; phylum Patescibacteriota; class Minisyncoccia; order Minisyncoccales; family UBA10102; genus JACOVZ01. The sequence continues at coordinate 127 of CAZWDJ010000002.1, forward strand.
AGATATCCGGAGTTTTGGCAAGGCATCCTTGGAGTTTTTCCACCAAGGACCCGGAACTTCCAAGCTGCAGGTCCTGCGTAATGCCGTTTGCAGGTTCTGGAAACTTCACAAACCTTCCATCTGCCAGCGAGTATCCTTGCGTTGCAAGAAGCGAGGCGATCTTTTCTGGCGAACGATCTTTTTCTTCAGGCTCTTGCAGATTGAATACGGAAGGAAGCAGGGGAGACGAAACAGTTTTCCCGTTTTTTCCAACCAGCGGCGGCGCCAGCATTGCCTTTCCAGTCGCGGCCTCCAGCGCTTGCCTTATTCCTTTTTTCTTGACAGGATCCTGCGCATTTTTTGATTCCAGATTGAAGAACAGGGCAAAATACCGGGGCAAAGAGAATTCCACGACTTGAGAGCCAAAGGGCTTTTCCCCTTTGGAAAGCGCAAAGCTGTTGATTTCTCCCCGATGAGAGGCGCTCAGCAAAGTTTGTTCGTTGTCAAAGAATCGGATGGAAAAAGAAGTGATGTAGGGGCGGGAGCCGTGGTATTTCTGGTTTGGCTCAAGCTTGATTTCCTGCACTGGCCCGGCTTTGCTTCGTATGACTTGGGCAACTTTGTACGGGCCTGATCCTACGGGTTCCAAATTGTAGTTGGACAGCGAAAAGTTTTCCGGGCTGATGTCTTTCCAGATGTGCTGGGGAATGGGTTTCAAAGTTAATCGTTCCAAAAAGGGAGCATAGGGCTGGGAAAGCTTGAAGAGCAGGGTGTGGTCTGAAATTTTCTCCATGTCCACGCCTATCCAGTTTGCGCGGATCGGGCTTTTGTACTTGGGATCCTGAATGGTCTGCACCGTGAATATGATGTCGTCTGTCGTGACAGGGAGCCCGTCTGACCAGGATGCGGTATCTTTGAGCGTGACTTCGTAGACTTTTCCTCCTTCCTGGATATCAATGCTTTGCGCAAGGTCAGGCACGATGTCTCCTTGGGAGTTGAAAGTCGTGATGCCCGAAAATACGAGCTGGACAATATCTCTGTCTGCGTCATTTGCGTCTGAAAACACCGGGTTCAAAAACCTGGCAGATCCCACAATCCCTTCTTGTATCGCCCCTCCTCTTGCAGGAACAATGCTGGTGCGGGAGCGGTAAAAGCTTTCAGCCAAATACGCCCCTGTTCCCAGGAACGAAAACAGCAAGAACAGAACCGCAATGCGTTCACGTTTTGAAAAAACCTGCGGAAGCTTTCGCCACTGGGAAAGCGCAGGAAATGCGACGTTTTTCAATAATTTCATTTATAGCAAAAGATTGAGCACCGCAAGGGCAAGGAACGCAATGCCAAGCAGAATGGTGAGCCAGTACAGCTTTTGGTGCAGCCCTCTCCTGGTTGCGAACGATGTTCCGTCTCCGCCGCCAAAAGCTCCTCCTAATCCTGAACCTCTGGGCTGAAGCAAAACCAGGGCGACAAGCGCCAAGGAAACAACAATTTGAAGAATGGGGAGATACGGAGTTATTTTTTCCATAAGGAAGCTGCAAGAACAATGCTAGCGATGATTCCCGCGGTCCACAGAGCGGGCACAGGCCCTGAAAAGACAATGTTTGGGAACAAGAGGGGGAGAGCCCATATTGCTCCTCCCACCACAACGCCCAGCACAATGCTTTTTACAACAATAGTTGTAATGCCCAAAAGAGGTTTAATGGCTGCAATCAGTATAGCGAGGATAACCCCGGGAATCAAGAGATCTTGCAAAGATCCTGAAAGCTGCACTCCTGGCACAAACCGTGAAGCTATCCATAGTCCCCCAAGTCCTGCGACAAGAGAAACAACGAGAGTCTGCAACATTAGTACAGGGTATCATACGCAATCTCTTGAGTCAAGAAAACAGCCCTTCTCAAGAGAGAGGGCTTTTGCGAGTTAGACGATTTTCACTGAATACTGCTCTGAAACGCGCTGGCATGCGAGAGCAGGGTCTTTGGGATACGTGGTGATGATGAGCGCGTAGTTGCCTTTGGGATATTGCAGTTTCCATTCATGAAATCCCTTTTCGGTGTTTGGCGTGAAGAGCGGGCCTCCGCTCATGGCTTGGCTTTGCAGGGAGATTTCAATAAGAAACGGGTGATATCCAGGAGGCCATGACAGAATAACTGTCTGGTTTTCCCTGAATACGGCATCCCTTCCTATATACGAGGCGTCAAATGCGGGCTGGGGCGTGCAAGGAGAGCCAGCAGGGGCCGCAAGGATTTGAAAATCAATGCTGATTCCCGCGTATGACTGATCTCGAGACCATGGAGCAAGTGCTCGTATGCCAATGGTATATGATCCTGGCAGAGCAAGCGGCGGAACTTTCCATTCGTACGCAAGGCGCTGGCCTGGAATCTGGGCAAGCGTAAGAACATTTGTTCCCTGTTCCTTACTGATCAGTTCAAGCACATAGTTGCTTGGTTGTTCGTTGGTTTTGAGCTGCCAGCCAATTTCCACAAAGTCTCCCTGGAAGAGCCGCGCTCCGCTTACAAGCCCGTATCCTTGTGCGCGGAGAGCAACGCTTAACCTGGTTGTTTGCTGGGGCAGGGGGGTGGGAGTGCGGGTTGGAACAAGGGTTGGCATGACAAATATCGGGATTGGAGTTTCTGTGGGCATGCTCGTGGGAGTTTGGGTGTCTGGAACAGGGGTATGCGTTGGAGTGTGCGTGGGAGTTCTTGTGTGCGTGGCAAGAGGCGTTGCCGTAGGCAAGACAGTAAAGGTTGGAGTTGGCGTTGGAGTATCTGGAACGCTTGGAACAGCGGTCGGGGTTATAGAAGGAGTTGGAGTTGCTGCAGGCAAATGCGTATCAGTTGGAACAGGGGTTGGAAAAACAGTGGCAATCGCTCTGGCAACTGCGGTCCATGTAGGCGGAGCTGTAGTGGGTACGCGAGTAGCAAGCTGTGGAGATTCGGTTTGGGAGCGAGCCAGAAGCAAGGCGACTCCAAAAATGATAAAGACCGTCAAGACCATTAACGAAACTATTGCAAAACGGTAGTACCGCATGCCAAGCTCCTTAAGAGAAGGGTGTTGGTAAAGGACTGACTCTACCTCGTTGATAGAGCGAAACCTATGTATTGTCAAGAAATGCGTTGCGCCGCAGTTTTTTGTGATAGGTGATGGCAAAGCGGTGCGCTTCATCGCGAATGTAGAGTAATACGTTCTGCGCTTGAGGGGGCATATGTTTCAAAAGCAGGGGCTGTTGTTTTTGCGGCACGAATAATTCGTTATGCTGTTTTGCGAGCGCGGCAACCATGAATGGAGGATTGTTTCCGAGCGCGACCAAAGCCGCAGAAAGCTGGCCTTTTCCGCCGTCAATGAGCATCAAGTCAGGATACGGCCACTCTTCATGTTTCATCCTTCTTGCAATGACTTCTTTCATCATGGCAAAGTCATTTGGCTTGCCTGTGATATGCACCTTGAATTTCCGGTACCATTCTTTTGCCGGCTTTCCATGCATAAATGTGACCATGGATCCTGTTGCCTGCTTGCCTTGGATATTGGAGATATCGTACGCCTCAATCCGTTCCAGGTGCTTTGAGGCATTGAAAATATATTGCAGTTCTTTTCCCGCGTGTTCCAAAGAAGTGCGCTGGTGCAAGGGCTTTGGGGAATGGGAAACAACATTTTCCAGCGCGAGGAATTGATCCCGCAGTTTTGCAGCTTTTTCAAAATCCTGCTCCTTGCTTGCTTTTTCCATGGAAGATTTCATGTTTTTCAGCACCGAAACCCGCTGTCCTCGCAGCACGGCAAACAGGCTGGCAAGGTTTTTTTTGTATTCTTGCATATCCGGAAAAGGGCCGGGGCATACCTTGAGCTGGCACCACGGACATATTTTCTTTGGATGTGTTGCTGAAGTATAAAAGGGAAAGATTCTGCGCAGGAGTTTGAGCGTTTCTTTGAGCGAAGTGCCGTCTACGAAAGGGCCCTCGTGCCTAATGATTCCTTGCGCAGGAATGCGGTGGGTTATTGCGATATGGGGCAGAGGATGCCCGATCAAGATGACGTAAAAATAGTTTTTATCGTCTTTCCATAAGACGTTGTATTTCGGCTTGTGTTTTTTGATGAGCTGGGATTCCAGGAGCAATGCTTCAATAGAAGACCGTGTTAAGAGGTATCCTATTTTCTCAACCGATGAAATGAAAAAATGGTCTCGGTGAGTGGGCTGCTGGAAGTGGTTTTTTACGCGTTCTCGTAGGTTTGCGGCTTTCCCGATGTACAAAAGTGCGTGTTTAGATGAGAACGCATACACTCCAGATAGGGCAGGGAGTTCATGAAGCTTTTCTGCTGGAACATACTGAAATGCTTCCATATTCCTACTATATTTGCACAGAACAAAAGAAAAAGCACCCATAGATGTTGTGGGTGCAGTGACATTATGCGCTTGCGTCCAGATTTTTTTGGGGAGCAGGCGGTATTCTTTCTTCTGGCTGGATTGGCGTCCCGGCTGCTTGTTTTTTGGGGTTGAATACTTTAACCCTTGGGCATGCCTCATATACGAAAATTGCATATGCGACTGAGCTAAACAATGCAACACCAGCTCCGATTGCGGTCAAAAATATGGACAAAAGGAACCAAGGGAGCGAAAAATCCGGGCGAGTGCTTGGATGTAGGATATAGTAAAGAATGTCTGCACCAAAAAGAATGAGAAACGGCATGGCGCAGAGTATTCCTATGCCCCACCAAACT
>CAZWDJ010000002.1:4822-26177 GCA_964632325.1 uncultured Candidatus Saccharibacteria bacterium
ATACACCGGTAAAGTCTTTCTGTATTGGCGCATGAGCCAGGAATCTTCTGAAAGGATAACCTGGCCTCCGCCCAACCTATTAAGAAGGATTTCCCAAAGACCGAACAGGAGAAAGCCCGCTATCAGAATGCCAATGGATCCCGCGACGAGCAACGCAGTGTAGCCAACTAGCGTAAGAAACATTTTTCCTCCTTAGGTGCTGTGAATGTGTTGTAAGCATACTTGAATATATGTATTCTGTCAAGATTATTTCCAGATGAAACACGTTTCTCTCTTGCAATATCTCCAGTTCCTTCGTATAATGACAACCTGATGAAACCTCGCGATGTCATTACCATACGTGGCGCACGGGTGCACAACCTTAAAAACATTAACCTTGATATTCCCAAAGGGAAACTCGTGGTGATTTCGGGATTGTCGGGTTCTGGAAAGAGTTCTCTTGCGTTTGATACTTTGTACGCGGAAGGCCAAAGGAGATACGTTGAGTCGCTGTCTGCGTACGCGCGGCAGTTCCTGGGCATTATGGACAAGCCCGACGTGGACAGCATTGAGGGCATCAGTCCTTCTATTGCCATTGACCAGAGAAAAGGGGCGCACAATCCCCGTTCCACCGTAGGAACCATTACGGAGATCTATGATTATCTCCGTTTGTTGTTTGCGCGCGTAGGAATTCCCCATTGCCCCCAATGCGGAAAGGAAGTGCGGAAACAAAGCCCGGCAAGCATTATCGGCCAGGTATCCAAGCTTAGAGAAGGCACGGAGATTGTGATTTTGGGTCCGTTGGTAAGAAGCAGAAAAGGGGAGCACCGGGGAATCTTGGAAGAAGTGCAAAGAGGAGGGTTTGTGCGCGTGCGCATTGACGGAATCGTCCACCGCGTGGAAGAAGCTTTGCAGCAGGAGCTTGATCGGAACAAGAAACACAGCATTGAAGTGGTGGTAGACAGGATGGTAATTGAAAAAGAGCTGGACAAGCCGCGGCTTTCCGATTCGCTGGAAACTGCTTTGAAGCTTGGAAAGGGAATTGCTTTGGTGTCGATGATCCACGCCCAGATCAAAAAACCCAAAGACGTGGTATTCTCTGAATTTTTTGCGTGCGAAGAATGCGGAATCAGCTTGCCGGAAATAGAACCGCGATTGTTTTCTTTTAACTCTCCTTTTGGAGCATGTCCTGAATGCCAGGGACTGGGAGAAAAGCTTGAAGTAGACCCAAAACTGGTGATTCCCAATCCGCGCCTTTCCATTGCAGAGGGGGCGATTTTTCCCTGGGCCCATGCTTCGCACAAAATCGGAAGGCAGGGATTCTTTTCTTGGAAGCTGGAGGAGGTGGCAAAAAAGCACGGGTTTTCCCTTCTGGTTCCCGTGAAAGACCTTCCGCAAAAAGCGATTGATATTGTCATGCAGGGAGACGGGGATTTTGAGGGGGTGATTTCCTGGCTGGAAAGACGGCACCGGGAAACAGATTCTGATTATGCCAGAGAAGAGATTGAGCAATATATGGTGCAAAAGCCCTGCGATGTGTGCCAGGGAAAGCGTTTGAAGCAAGAAGTGCTTGCCGTGACTGTGGGGGGTTCGTCTATTGACGACGCGGTGCGTTTGCAGCTTAACCACGCAAAAGAATTTTTTCAGGGCTTGAAGCTGAAAGAATCAGAAAAAAAGATTGCCCAGCCCATTGTGAAAGAAATTGCCAATCGTTTGCAATTTTTGATTGATGTTGGCTTGGAGTATTTAACCCTGGCCCGTTCCGCAGAAACGCTTTCAGGGGGAGAGGAGCAGCGGATACGCCTTGCCACGCAGATCGGATCCAAGCTTACAGGGGTGTTGTATATTTTAGACGAACCCTCTGTGGGTCTTCATTCAAGAGACCAAGACCGGCTTATCAAAACTTTGCTTGAGTTGCGAGACATTGGAAATACGATCATTGTGGTTGAGCATGATTCCCAAACCATGCTTGCTGCTGATTGGATCGTAGACATCGGGCCCGGGGCAGGAAAGCACGGAGGAAAAGTGATGTTTACCGGAACTCCCGCAAGGATTTTGAAAAGCAATACGTTGACAGGGGAATATCTGGCAGGCAAGCGGAAAATTGAGGTTAAGAAGGTTCCGCAGGTAAAGCAGCAAAAGTATCTGGTGGTAAAAGGGGCAAAAGAGCATAATCTGAAAAATATTGAGGCAAAGATCCCTCTTGGACAACTGGTATGCGTGACCGGAGTTTCAGGCTCCGGGAAAAGTTCCCTTGTGAACGACATCATTGCCAAAGCCCTTTTGAAAAAGTTTTACGGAGCAAAAGAAGAGCCGGGATCCCACGCATCGCTTCAGGGCGTAGAATATATTGATAAGGTGGTGCTTGTGGACCAGTCTCCCATTGGAAGAACTCCCCGTTCAAATCCCGCAACCTATACGGGAGCTTTCGCGTTTATCCGAGATTTGTTCACGAAAACCAAAGAAGCAAGAGTGAGAGGGTATAACCAGGGAAGATTTTCGTTTAACGTAAAAGGAGGGAGGTGCGAGGCGTGCGAAGGCCAAGGGTTAAAAAAGATTGAAATGTATTTTCTGCCTGACGTGTACGTGGAGTGCGAAGAGTGCAAAGGGACGCGGTACACAAGAGAAGTTCTGGATATTTTGTACAAAGAAAAAAATATCGCAGAGGTGCTTGGCATGACCGTGGAAGAAGCAATGGAATTTTTCAGGCATATTCCTTCTTTGTACGCCAAGTTAAAGACGCTCAACGATGTGGGGCTGGCGTATGTTGAACTTGGACAGCCTGCCCCTTCTCTTTCAGGGGGAGAAGCCCAGCGCGTAAAACTCGCGACAGAGCTTGCCAGAAAAGCGACCGGCAAAACCATGTATATTTTAGACGAGCCGACAACAGGACTTCATTTTGACGACGTGCGCAAATTGCTGCTGGTATTGAGAGAATTGGTAAACAAAGAAAATACCGTACTGGTGATTGAGCATAATACGGATGTTATTAAAAATGCGGATTGGGTTATAGACCTTGGTCCTGAAGGTGGAGATAAAGGAGGAGAAATAGTGGCAGAAGGCATTCCTGGAGATATTGCCAAAAACAAAAAAAGCTACACCGGGAAGTATTTGCAGTAAGAAGTCTTGACAGAGGATGCTCTATGTATATACTTAAAGTATATACATTCATGACTACAAAGATACAAAAATGGGGAAATAGTTTAGCGGTGCGCCTTCCCAAAGAAATACTGGTGCGCATTGGGCTGGAAGAAGGGACCCACGTAAAGGTAGACGAGCACAAGATGACTGTTGTTATAAAAAAAATACCGCTGCTCGGCAAAACTGCGAAAAAAGGAATGTGGAAAAAGTTTATGGTGCCCACAAACAAAAAAAAGGAGAATATCAGCGGAAAGATAGATGAAATTCTCTATGGTAAACCTCGTTGATAGCTCCCTATGGGTCGCCCTTTTTCTTGATTTCGATACCCAGCATGAAAAAGCAAAGAAGCTATTCTCTAAAATCAACGGTAAAATGCATGTGCCGTATTGCGTTGTCAATGAAGTAGTGACGGTTCTTGCGTATAAGCATTCCAAAGAGCAGGCAAACCAATTCATATCGTTCATTGAGGAGAATCAAGATGTCAAATTTCTTGATGATAATCTTCAGGAAGAAATGGCTTTTTATACATCTCTGTCTTCAAGAATTTCATTCACCGATGCCGCGCTTCTTTTGCTTTCAAAAAAGGCAAAAGCAAAGATTATCACTTTCGATAAGCAGCTTGTTCGTTTGGCAAGGCGGTAATTTCCCAAAATCCAGGGATTGCCAATTTGCCGAACATCTGCTATCCTTTTTTAACGCTCTTTAAAAGGATTCATATGTATAGGAGGACAAGATGTTTGCAATCGCAGTAGTTTTTTTCCTTGCTGCTCTTGCGTCTTTATTGATTGGGCTTTTCGGAGATGCTGATCCGACTTTTGGATTTTTCCTTGCCATTGTATTCAGTGTGTTAAGCGGGATTAGCATGCTGGGGTATTTTTCTCGGAAAAAACCCCGATAGCCAACAGAAGGAGAAAGAAATGCTTGGAATTGCGATCCTGTTTTTGATTCTTGCCGGCTTGTCCCTGCTATTCGGGTTTAGCGGTGTTGCGGGAGCAGCTTCAGAAATTGCCTGGATACTTTTGATTGTCTTTGCTGCGTTCACCGTACTTAGTTTACTGGCGCGTGTTTTCAGGGGGAAAGGAATCTAGTGCTGGGCCAAGAAAGGAGAAGAGGATGCCCTTGCTCAAAACCGCAGCTGTGTTTTTTGCCTTTGGTCTCGTGATGCTTATAGCCGCGATGAGCGGCTTTGCGGGACGGCTTGAGCCTGCCGCATGGATCCTCTGGCTAGTGTTTACTATGTTCGGAGTCCTGTGCGCGGTGGTATTTTCTACCAGAAAGAAGGCTTGATCCGAAGTGATGGCAGTTTCCTTTAGAAAGAGGAGATGTTCATGAAAGTGTTTCTCGTCATGGGAGCTATCTTGTTTGTTCTCCTTTGGTTTTTGAGTCTTGTCTCTGCCTTCATGAGTTTTAGCGGCCTTGCACGAGTACTGGCGTTTGTTCTTGCAGCCGCGCTCTTTTTGGGAGGTGGAGTATTCGTGACCTTGGTTTCCATACAGATGCTGCGTGATTCACGGTCTTAAATAACGGCACACAATGTGCCTTTTTTATTGATTTTTTGTCCAGCATGCGCAATAATAGCGTGCTGGTTAATGTGCACAAAAGAGAGGAGATTGTCTATGGCAAGGGTACGAGTAGCGTTTCGTGATGCGCTTGATTTACAGTGGCAGAGCGGTAATTTCATTGCTGTGCGCCTTGATGCGCAGTGGACAGAGATTCCACGATTGCTTCGCAGGGGATCTATCGGAGATAGCCTGCGCTGTTTCTTGATGGGAGTGGTGGATAGAACGAAGTATCGGGCATGCGTCTTTATTATGTATCCTTCATCGTATCTGCGTTACGGGGAAGAGGGTACGCGGGTACTTCAGGAGATTATTGAGCATATCCATAGCGTTGCGCCCGATGTCCCTGTTATTCTGGATGGCAGATACGGTGGAGATCCATACGCGGCCAATTTCGCATTTGGCTGTTTGAAAGCAGATGCCGTGACAGTAGATCCGTACGAAGGGATCTCTGCGATTCAGCAATTTCTTGCTGGAGAATGGAAGAAAAAAGGAATCTTTGTCGTATGCCGCACGTCCAGTTCTGGAGAACTCCAGGATACATCAGTCGGCAGTAGGGGGCATGCATTCTACCCTGCGTTTAAATACGTTGCCGAGTGGATTTCTGAACTGGGCGGAAATTGCGGGTTGGTGATGAACGAGGCTCATCCCCAAGAAGTGAGAGCTATACGCAAGATCGCGTTCAGTGCCCCGCTCTTGATAACGGGGCCAGATCTCGAATCGTTGATTGCTTCAGGTTGCGACAGCAGCGATGGAGGCATCATTCTGGATGTTTTTGGCAACGCTGCATACAGCTCCACTATACTGGAGTCGCTAGAAGGGCTGGACGCCAGGATTCGCGCAGCTCTTGCTAAGCCAGTTCAGATTCTTGCCTCTCGGCACAAATAGCTCTTTTGCGTGGATTGCAGTGAAAGAACACTGCAATCCTTTTTCTTTTTTATTGGTCTTGACAAGGGTTTTTGCTTTGGCTACATTGACAGTGGGAAAATTAGCAGTTGCCTCGCTTGATTGCTAATCAAGTGAGGCATCTCTTCGAGCCTGAAGGCTTTCAGAGCCTGAACGGCCCGAGCGTAGTGAGGGACTACAGTATAATATCATTCACATATCTATTTATTATGAGTATCAAACCACTTTCCGATCACATTGTGATCGAAGCTCTTAAGCAGGAGGAAAAGACCAAGTCTGGCATTTATCTGCCGGAAACGGCGAAAGAAAAGCCGGAACAGGGCAAGGTGATTGCCGTAGGCCCTGGGAAAAAGAATGAGCAGGGCGTTCTCATCCCGCTTGAAGTCAAGGTGGGAGATGTTGTGCTGTTTACCAAGTACGGGCCCAATGAGATTACCGTGGATGAGAAGGAATACTTGGTTGCGCGGGAAGAAGATATTTTAGCGATTATTGAACAATAATATGGCAAAACAGATTTTATACGGCGAGGATGCTCGCAAAAAGTTAAAGGCAGGAGTAGACAAGCTTGCAAACGCGGTAAAGGTGACGCTTGGGCCAAAAGGCAGGAACGTGGTATTGGACGAAGGATTCGGCTCTCCAACCATTACCAATGACGGGGTGACGATTGCAAAAAAAGTGGAGCTTGAAGACAAGATTGAGAATATTGGAGCTGAAATCATCAAAGAGGTTGCTTCAAAAGCCAACGATGTTGCAGGAGACGGAACCACAACCGCAACCGTCTTGGGCCAGGCCATTATTGCCGAAGGATTGAAAAACGTGACTGCGGGAGCCAATCCTCTGGCATTGAAACGAGGATTGGAAAAGGGAAGAGACAGGGTGGTGGAATTTTTAAAGACAATGTCGCGCAATGTTTCTACCAAGGAAGAAACTGCGCAAGTCGCTATTATTTCAGCCGAAGACGCAGAATTGGGAAACTTAATCGCGGAAGTCGTGCAGGAAGTAGGAAAGGACGGAGTGATTACCGTTGAGGAATCCCAGACCTTTGGCATTGAAAAAGAAATCGTAAAGGGCTTGCAGTTTGACCGCGGATACATTTCTCCCTACATGGTGACCAACGCAGAGCGCATGGAAGCTGCCATTGAGGATCCGTATATTTTAATCACAGACAAAAAGATCACTTCCGTGCAGGATATTCTTCCCGCGCTTGAAGCAGTGGCAAAAGTGGGAAAAAAGGAAATGGTGATCATTGCGGACGACTTGGAAGGAGACGCGCTCGCGACGCTGGTGGTGAATAAATTGAGAGGCATTTTGAATGTTTTGGCTATCAAATCCCCTGGATTTGGAGACCGAAAGAAAGAAATGCTGGAAGATATCGCCACGGTCACAGGGGCCCAAGTAATTTCAGAAGAGTTGGGGTTGAAGCTGGATAAGGTTGAATTGGGCCAGTTGGGATCTGCAAGAAGGGTGCGCGCCACAAAAGACGATACGGTTATTGTGGAAGGCAAAGGAGCGCAGGACAAAATTGACGCGAGAATCGCGCAGATACGGGCAATGATCAAAGAAACAACTTCGGATTTTGATAAAGAAAAGCTTCAAGAGCGGCTTGCAAAGCTTGTTGGAGGAGTCGCGGTCATCAAGGTTGGAGCCACCACAGAGGTGGAGCAAAAGGCAAAACAGCACAAAACCGAAGATGCGTTGGCTGCAACCAAAGCCGCGATTGAAGAGGGAATCGTTCCAGGGGGAGGAGTTGCGCTGCTGCGAGCTTCCAAAGAGCTTGAAAAGCTGGAAGCAGAACTTCAGGATTCTGAAGAAAAGCTTGGCGTTAAGATCCTGAAAAGGGCAATGGAAGAACCCATACGCCAGATTGCCCAGAATTCAGGCAAAGACGGAGCAGTGATTGCCTCTGAAGTTTCCAAGAAAGAAGGATCTTTTGGGTACAATGCCGCAACTGATGCGATTGAAGATATGATTGTGTCAGGGGTTGTGGATCCCACAAAAGTTGTGAGAGTTGCTCTTGAAAGCGCGGTATCAGCTGCCGCAATGCTTTTGACGACCGAATCAATTGTTGCGGATCTTCCTGAAAAGGAAAGCGATAAAGGAAAGATGCCCCAGATGCCTACTGACTACTAACACCATAACTCCCCGTTTGCGGGGAGTTTTGTTTTACGCAAAGCGCGTGATATAAAAGAAGTATGCAGTGCCCGGCTTGCAAAACAAAAAAAATGGAGAAAGCGCTTTTTTACGGTATTGAAGTTGACTATTGCCCTAAGTGTTACGGCTTATGGTTTGAAGAAGATGAGCTGCAGTGGGCAAAAGACGAGAAAGACAGGGAACTGCGGTGGCTGGATATTGATTTGTGGAAAGATATCGCGCAATTCAGGGTTTCTCCGCAAAAAAAGCTGTGCCCCGCAGACCGCATGCCCATGTACGAAGTGCATTACGCAGATTCCGTGGTGAAAGTTGACGTGTGCAACGTGTGCAAGGGGATATGGCTTGACCGAGGCGAGTTCAAGGATATCGTGGCGTATCTGCGCGAGCGGACGCAGCATGAAGTGCTGTACCATTATCTCAAGGGTTTGCAGGAGGAAGCGTGGGAAGTGTTTTCAGGCCCTGAAATGCTCAAGGAAGAATTGCTTGACTTGTTTGCAATTCTCAAGCTTCTGCGGTATAAATTCGCAGTGCAGTATTCTGCAATCTTCAACCTTATTTCTGCTTTGCCAAAGTAGGATTGACGATCAGGTTTTGGCATGCGACAATAGGATTGTAATACAAATTAATACAATTCTATGCGTTCTGTTATCAATATTTCTTTGCCTCCCGAGCTCAATAAAACCGTTGAGCGGTTGGCAAAAAAGGGAAACTATGCAACCAAGAGCGAATTCTTGCGGGAACTGATCCGTGCCAGGGTTGCCGAAGAAGATCTTGTTTCAAGAGTGGAGGAAAGCAGACGGGAAATCCGCGCCGGGAAAGGACGGGTGCTGCGGTCTCTTCGAGATCTTCGTTAGTATGGAAATTATTTATTCTCCTCGTTTCAGGCGAGAGTATGCGTCATTGTCTACTTCTCTTAAAGAACGGGCGGAAAAGCAAGAAAGGATCTTTCGCGAAGATCCATTTGACTTACGCCTAAAAACACATAAACTAAAGGGGCGCATGCAGGAGTTTTGGGCTTTTTCAGTTGGCTACCGTCATCGCATTGTTTTTGAGTTTAAAGAAGACCGCAAAGTTATTTTTCATGCGGTGGATGGTCATTCCGTGTATAAAGCATTCTAGGAGAGGTCGCATAGCGGCCTAGTGCACCGCCTTGGAAAGGCGGCATACCGCAAGGTATCGAGGGTTCGAATCCCTCCCTCTCCGCCTCCGCCCGCCATAGCGGGCTTCGGCGGACGCAGTCCGCTAAAGCCTGCGACGGCGGGAAGTAAAATTATGCATACCGTTTATATCCTCAAGTGCGCTGATGCAAAACCGTATACAGGTTGTACAGAAAATTTGGAGGAAAGATTAGAAAGACATAATAAGGGATATGTGCCTGCGACTGTATCCCGCCGTCCAGTTGAGCTAGTAACGCACATCGTATTCAGTGACAAGTACAAAGCGTTTGAGTTTGAGAAATATCTTAAGTCCGGTTCCGGTCGTGCATTCATCAATAAACATTTGCTATGAACATAACCATTATTTCAGGGAGTACGCGGAAAAATTCAGAATCGCGAAGAGTAGCTGATTATATTCTTAGCCGCTTGAAAACGCTTGGTATCGAAGCTAATATCCTTGATTTGGAAGAAAACAGGCTGCCTTTGTACGACGGTACCAGCGAGGGAAACTGGCAAGAAACATGGAAAGGCATGAGCGAAGCATTGAGCAAGAGCCAAGGATTTGTGTTTGTGAGCCCTGAATGGGACGGCATGTTTTCAGTTGGCATTCACAATATGCTGCATTACGCAGACAAACAGCTTGCCGATAAGCCCGTATTGCCTGTTGGGGTAAGCAGCGGCAGGGGAGGAAGGTATCCGCTTCAGCACATGCGAATCATGGGGTATAAGAATAAGAGGTTTGTGGTTATTCCCGAGAGCTTGTACTTTGATCACGTGCAAGACAAATTGAAAGACGGCGCATTAACCGAAGAATGGCTGGAGGAGCGCACAGACTACAATTTGCAGGTGTTGCTTGAATACGCAAAGGCATTATCTCTTGTCCGCCAAAGCGGCGTCATTGACTACAAAAAGTTCCCCAACGGACTATAGTTGCTTTTTAACGTCTTTTGTGCTATAGAGTTAGCAATTCTTCAGGAGGATATGCCATGGATATTGGCGAGATAAAGGAGTTCTTTTTCAAGGGCATGCTTGCGTGCTGGCTCGCGGATATTCCAAGTCCGTTTATCGAGGGGCCGTGGACTTTTTTTCAGTATACAGAAGGACCGTGGTGCTTTGAAGACCGCTTTGTTTTCAACGCAAAGTCTGGGAAATCCGCAGGCACAATTACAATCTGCCACAATGATATTTGTGTGTGGGTTATGCATTACGCCGGAAAATATCGGGAGTCTACTATTGAGTTTGTAAGAGCTGCGCTCCGAAGAGCTCGCAAAGATCAAGCGTTTTCCGGAGGCAGAGGTCCCATGACCTTTTCTGATCCAGGATTCCCTGGCTTTCAGTATGCCAATGCAATCTCTGAAAGTGATTTTGCAAAATTTTGGGGAAAGGAGTCTGTAGTGCGAAGAGGCAGGGCACAGGGAACTCAACTGGGATACCATATATACTGGGGCATGCTCTTGATATGAAATAATCGGCTGCATGAATAGCCGATTTTCTTTTTGCGTGGTATACTTATTTCATGCAAAAAGGTTCAATGCTGCTCATTGGAACATTGATTGTTTCAGTGCTTGTAGTTGCAGGGTATTTTTTCTACACAGAAAATGTAAAGCCCGGACGTCTTGACGCATTCGCCCAATGCTTGGGAGAGAAAGGGGCAACGTTTTACGGCGCGTTTTGGTGCCCCCACTGCCAGAACCAAAAGCGCATGTTCGGCAAATCAGAAAAGTTTCTGCCATATGTGGAATGCTCCACCCCAAACGGCAAAGATCAGCTTCCGGTATGCAAGGAAAAAAACATCGGAGGGTATCCTACGTGGGAGTTTGCAGACGGAAGCAGGGAGACGGGAGAAATAGCTCTGGGGCGCCTAGCTGAAAAAACGTCGTGCCAGCTTCCTGAATAGCATGGACTTTCTTTCAATCATCAATCAGCTGTTTTCCTTTTCTGCGGTAGCAGGCCAGGCGTTGCTGATTTTTTTTGTCGTTCTGCTCGTGCTGAAGCGCAAGAATGAGCTCGCGTTCTTTTCGCGAAACGCGCTTCTCTTTTCTTTTTTGCTCTCGTTCGGGGGAATTCTGGGAAGCTTGCTGTATTCTGAAGTAATAGGGTATGAGGCGTGCGAATTGTGCTGGTACCAGCGGATCTTCTTGTATCCGCAGGCAATTCTATTTTTTACCGCTCTGCTGAAGAAGGATTCGGGAATCTTCCAGTACACCATTCCTTTGTCTATCGTGGGAGCCGTGGTTGCGGGATATCAATATCTGCTGCAAATGGGGTTTATGCCTTCTTTGCTGTGCACTGCCGATTATACGGTTTCCTGCGCCCAGCGTTTTTTCATGTATTTCGGGTACGTGACCATTCCTTTTATGTCTTTGATTCTTTTCCTGCTTTTGATCGCGCTTGGAGTGATACGCAAGAAGGTGGTATAGTAAAAATACCATGAATACCAAAACCATTTTTCTTATGTTGGGAGCAGGAGTCATTCTTATTGGAGGAGCGGTATATGTTGGTTATCAGTATCAGCAGCCAATAGAATCTCCCCAGGCCCAGCAAGAAGAGGAGAATATTCCTCAGGCAAAAGAAGAGCAGGAACTGACTGCGAACGGCATTACCGTTACGCCTGTCATCGCATATACCGACCAGGGATATGCTCCAAAAACATATACCATAAAGGCGGGAGATACGGTCACATTCGTGAACCACAGTTCTACGCCTACGTGGTCTGCTACCGCTTTGCATCCTTCGCATACGCTATATCCCGGATCCAGCTTCTCAAAATGCGGTACAGACCAAGAACCAGGGATATTTGACGCGTGCAGGGGCATTGAAGCAAATGGCGAATGGACGTTCACATTCCAGGAAAAAGGAACCTGGAACTACCACGATCATTTAAGTCCTACGAGATTCGGAACCATAATCGTGGAGTAATAGCGTATGCAGGGCGCTAAAATACTGTTAAGAGTAGGGCTTGCGTTTACGTTCTCATACGCTGCCGTCTCCTCGTTTCTCCATCCTTTGAACTGGATAGGGTATTTTCCTCTTTTTATGAGAGAGCTTGTTCCCGAAGGATTTCTTCTGGTTTCGTTTTCCGTGTTCGAGATTGCTCTTTCTCTGTGGCTCTTGTCTGGGAAGTTTGGGTTTTTTGCTTCTGCCCTGGCTGCTGCCAGTTTGCTGGGCATTATCGTGTTCAATCTTGCCCAAATGGAAGTAGTTTTCCGGGATGTAGGGCTTTTCCTGGCAGCGTGCGCGCTTGCCTGGCTCCAAAGGACTGCTATTGACAAGGGGGGTCCTGAAGGTGTATAATCCCAAGTACTGGAGAGCGGGATGAGGGTTGGTCTCCTTGCCCTATTTCCATTCATAAGAAACCTAAAAGAAGCTAATAATACACATGAATCCACAGGATCCTAAGTTGAATCCTCAGGACCCAAAGTTTGGACCTGAAGAAGAGACCCCAAAGCCTACAACCAATCAATAGGATTGGAACTAGGTTTTCAGGAGCGCCCCTTTTGGGGGCGTTTCTGTTTTTACTTGAGTTTTAGCTCAATTTCCGTATAATACCCTTATCGTGCTCAATTCTCCTATTGAAGAAATCAAGAACAGGCTGGATATCCTGGAAGTGCTGGGAAACTACATCCGCCTGCAGAAAGCAGGGGCAAACTGGAGGGCTATTTGCCCTTTCCATTCAGAAAAAACCCCTTCTTTTTTTGTTTCGCCTGCCAGGCAGGTATGGAGGTGTTTCGGGTGCTCTGAACACGGGGATATCTTCAGTTTTGTCATGAAAATTGACGGAGTGGAGTTTGGGGATGCGCTCCGTTCGCTTGCCCAAAAAGCGGGAGTGGAGCTGCAAAAGGCAAGCCCCCTGCTTGCCAAAATGCAGACAGAAAAGAAGCGCTTGTCTGAAATCACCGAGCTTGCGGCAAAGTTCTTTGAAAAGCAGCTTTTTTCGGCAGTGGGAAAGGAGGCGAAAGAATACCTTGAGAAGCGGGGAATGACAGAAGAAAGCATTGCGTCTTGGAGATTGGGATACGCTCCGGAAAGCGCGTCTGGCCTGTTTGATTTCCTTCAGTCAAAGGGCTACAGGGAGTATGAGGTGAGCAGGGCAGGGTTGCTGGTGCGGTCTGGGGACCAGACCTATGACAGGTTCAGAAGCAGGATCATATTTCCTGTCGCAGACATTAACTCCAAGATCGTGGGGTTCGGGGGCAGGATCTTTGGGCCAAAGGCCCAAGACAAGAATCTGGCAAAGTATCTGAATACGTCGAATACCCCTTTGTATGACAAGAGCAGGACGCTGTACGGGCTGGACAAAGCAAAGCTTGAATTAAGGAAACAAGACCAGGCCGTGCTTGTGGAAGGGTATGTAGACGCGGTGCTGGTATCTCAAGCAGGATTTCAGAATGTTGTTGCTGTTTCAGGAACTGCTTTGACCGTGTTCCATATCCAAATCCTGAAGCGCTATACCAATAACCTTTTGCTGGCATTTGATATGGATTTAGGAGGGGATACTGCAACCAGAAGAGGCATTGACCTTGCCATTGGAGAGGGATGCAGCGTCAAAGTCGTGCTCATGGAGCAAGGCAAAGATCCGGCCGACGTGGTTGCGCAAAACCCTCAACTGTGGAAGAATGCTTTAGAGAATGCAAAATCCATTTACGAGTTCTATTTTGCCACTGCTTTTGCCAGATTCGACAAGGCAAGCCCGGAAGGGAAAAAAGAGATTGCTTCCCTGATTCTTCCGATAATCAAAAAGATTCCCAATAGGATTGAGCAGTCCCACTGGGTTTCAAAACTGGCTTCAGAGCTTCGCGTCAAAGAAGAATACGTGGAAGCAGAACTCAAGAAAATCCAAGAAGAAGCAAAGCTCCCTGTTCTTCTTATGAAAGACGCGCCAGTTTCGAGAAGCGTTCCCCATACAAGAATCCAGCTCTTGGAGGAGCGGGTATTCGTGCTCTTGTGCAGGAACCCTTCCTTGGTGTCTGATATTACCCGAGATAAGCTTCAGCTGTTTTCCATTGAAAGCCAGGAAATACTGGAAGCCGCGGGAAAGAATCCAGAGTTTGATTTTGCAAAGTTTGATGCTATGCTCTCGCAAGAGCATGCAGAGTTTTTAAAACAAATGTCTTTGGAAGCAGGCGTGGAAGAGACAGAGGAAGAAGATCCTTCCCTGGAATTGAAAGAATGCCTGGCCCAGCTTGCCCAGATCAGGTTGCGCGCGCTTTTGGAAGACATCTCCCAGGGAATAAAAGAAGCAGAGGAGGGCAAAGACGCTGAAAAGCTCAAGGCGCTTGTCGCGCGGTTCAAAGAGCTGAGCAAAGATCTTCATCTTCCTCGTTAACTTTTTATACATCGCATGCCTGCAAAAAAGAAAAAGGCCCGCAAAGAGCAGCCTCTCAAGGCAAAGCCCAAACGCACAAGGCCGTCTTTCAAAAAAGCTCCCGTAAATGGGAAAAAGCCCGCTGCAAGAAGAAGCAGGGTTTTCAAAGAAGACGCGGTCGCAGAATTCATTGAAAAGTCCCGGCTCAAGGGATTTGTCACGTTTGCAGAAATTTTGTACCAGTTTCCCGAAGCTGAAAAAGACGTGGTAGGTTTGGATGAACTGTACGCGCTTCTGGAAAAAGAAGGGATACGCATAGAAGAGGCAAGAGAGTATTTGTCTCCGGAAAAGCCGGAAGACCGGGAAAAGATCCGTTTGGAAGAAGAAGCTCCTTTAGATCCTGTGCAGATGTATTTGAAAGAAATCGGAAGAATCTCTTTTGTCACAGGAGACCAGGAAAAAGAGCTTGCCAAGCGTATTGAACAGGGAGATATGGAGGCAAAAAAGATTCTTGCCCGGGCCAATTTGCGGCTTGTGGTGTCTATTGCCAAAAAATACGTGGGAAGGTCTCCCAACCTGACGCTTCTTGATTTGATCCAGGAAGGGAACTTGGGGTTGTTCAGGGCGGTTGAAAAGTTTGACTGGAGAAGGGGATACAAGTTTTCAACATATGCCACCTGGTGGATCAGGCAGGCAATCACGAGAGCTATTGCAGACCAGGCGCGCACTATACGCATTCCAGTGCATATGATTGAAACCATTTCAAAATATACCCAGGTAAAGAGAAGATTGCTGCAAGATTTGGGCAGAGAGCCGTTGCCAGAAGAGATTGCGGCTGAAATGGGTCTGGAGGTGGAAAAAATCAGGCAGATTGAGCGGATTTCTCAAGAAACAGTTTCCTTGGAAACCCCGGTAGGAGAGGATGACGAAGACAGCGTGCTTGCGGAATTTGTGGAAGATGAAAAAGTTCCGCCTCCTTCTGTGGAAGCAGCAAGGAATCTTTTAAAGGAACGGCTCAAAAGCATTCTTGTTGATTTGAGCCCGAGAGAGCAAAAGATATTGGCAATGCGTTTTGGACTGGACGATGGCGTCACTCATACTCTTGAGGAAGTAGGAAAGGAGTTTGGCGTAACGAGAGAGCGCATCCGCCAGATTGAAGCAAAGTCTTTAGAGAAAATTCGAGACCATCAAAACCTCAAAAAACTTAAAGGATATTAATGCTTGACCCCACTCTTCTTTATGGGGTAGAGTATATAAGGCACCTTTAAAGTTGTATTAAATGGCACGCCTTTACCCGCCTACGTGCGGGCAGGCGCGTGTCCATTCCGGCGTAGCTCAGCGGTAGAGCGACTCCCTGTCAACAGTAGTTGACCCTGAGGAGATTTCGAAGGGTTACAATAGGCAGCTTCCTAGAGTAATCTAGGTCGAAAACAAGGTTAATTGCGGGAAGCCTAACGTGTAAACTATGGTAATCCGCAGCCAAGCCCTAAGAAAATCGAAGGGAAGGTTCAGAGACTATACGCCTTGCATCCCTTAGGGATGATGAGATAGTCCACGCTTATGTGAAAACATGGGATTACGTGTAAGGAGATGGTCCTAGGTTCGAATCCTAGCGCCGGAGCCAGATATAAGGGATAATTTGTTTTATGAATAAACAAACTGTATTGCGTTGTCCTGCGTGTGGGGGAGAAATACCAAAAGGTAATACACAAGTTATCAGTAGCTTTGAAAGGGAGGTTCGGTTCAGATGCCTCAATCCTGACTGCGGCAAGAGCGATACGCGAAACCTATCAAATGATACGGACACCTTTTTTCTTTATAGCTGATAGGGTGCCGTATCCAAGTCATTTAGGAAATCCAGAAGAGCCCGTCTTCGGTCCGCAGATTCATAAATAGTCCAAACATCAACAATGTTTAGCTGGTCTCAAATACAAAGTTTGCCTTCTAGAGTATACACGTGCGGACATTGTGGGAACTCAGTAGCCTCAGAAAAAGGTTGGGTAGGTAACTGGGCACCATATGGTGCTAATACTGGGTATAAGGGGTACATCTACGTTTGCCATAAATGTTCCAGTCCCAGTTTTCTTGATGATAAATCTAATACCCAGGTACCAGGGCCGTCTTTTGGTAGTGACATAGAGAATATAGACGATGAGGGCGTAGAGAAGCTTTATGATGAGGCGAGGAGGTCTTTCTCTGCGAATGCATTCACTGCGGCAGTTCTGTGTTGCAGAAAGCTCTTAATGCACGTTGCTGTTGCGAAGGGCGCTGAAGAAGGCAAAGACTTTGTCTACTACGTGGAGTATCTCGCTATGAAGAACTACATACCACCGGACGCGCGAGGGTGGGTAGATTATATTCGTACTCGTGGCAATGAAGCTAATCATGAGATTGTTATTATGGGAGACGAGGAAGCGACAGACCTTCTTGTGTTTACAGAAATGCTATTGAAGTTGGTGTATGAATTTCCTGCGACGCTGAAGAGTCGAATAGCTCAAGGTAGCGAAGGTTCCTCGTCTACTTCCTAATACGTTATTCTAGGCATTGATAGTTTTCTTCTTTCATGCGAGTGTTCTAGGGATAAAACCCTGACCACATCACATGAAATATCCTCAGCAACCGTCCGAGCTAGGGGAGTTGAATAAAGAAGCAGACCGTAATATTCTGGAGTTCTTTAAGCTCCTCTTGGAGATAGATATGAGAATCAACCCTCATTTGTATAAGGAGGGAGCTTCAGAGGACAAGGAGGAGCATCCATTAGGAAGTTAGACCCTTCAGATCCGCCAGCTCATCGAGTTCTTCCAGGTCTTCACGGATCTGTCGCCAGTTCAAATTTCTAAATGTGACCAACAAAGGGAGTAGCCAAATCTTGTGAATCCGACCTAACGCCGTCCAAAGGATGAGTAACTAAATTTTTATGGAAGAAGATCAAAACACAAATAGAGTTTTTAGCAGGAGGGATAGTGGAGAACTTAGGGCTTTAACGATAGGTGTGTTTTACATTGTTAGTATTTTCTTTGGATTCTTTGGATGGTTTTTGACACAAGGAGGGGCTTCTGGGCAATGGAGTATCGTCTCAAATTTCAAAGGATGGACTCTCTATATCATTAGCATATCACCAGGCCTTTTAGTTTTTCTTTTCGGTGTGCTTATTCTTGTTTGGGGTTTGCCACGGGTTTTGAAAAACTTATAATTTTTAACTTTCTATTGAAGAGTGAGAACAAGGTACTTTTTGAAAATTCCATTACCTTTGTATGTTCTAGTGCTATTCGTTGTTTTTGGTTTATCTGTTTTTGTTATAAAAGCGAAACCTGGGTTTTTGAAACAGATAACTGATCCGAGTAATAATTCACAAACTGAATATAGTGCGGAACAGGGCCAGGATACCTTTATATTATTGGGTAGAGAATCCGTTGTTTCCTGCCCAGATTATTCATGTAATCCTGTAAATTTCGCCTATAATGGAGAGGGTTACTTTTATCCGCATTATAGGGGAGAAATTATGACAACAGCTACAGTGAAAGAGAAAAAACAAGGATGGGCTTTTGTAGAAATTACTAGAGAAGCAGGCACCGTATATGGAGAAAGTGATTCGCCGATATACTTTGATGAATTGATTATTTCAGGGTGGCTACCCGAGATTTCGCTTATAAAAGGAATTCAAAAATCTCAAAATCAATCTAGTGTTTCAGGACGTAATAATCAGGGAGAAATTCAAAACAATACTTATGAAATCCCCAAAACTAAAGTCACAAATCCTTATAACTTATTAATTCCGAATCATTTTTACTTGGATGAAAAAACAATAGCAAGAGATGTGGCAATAGAAAACTACTGGGATGAAATAAAAGATTATATCTATGGGACAACATATCTTAACGTATTTTCATATGAAAGTGCTAATTATTACAATCTTTTAGTTGATATCTCGGGAGGAGTTGTAGAAGTTTTATATTTTTTAAATGGGGGAATTCTATTTATTACGGGGGCAGATTTTGATGAAAGTGGCCATGCTTTTGGTATGGATTTAAAAGAAGGTAATGGCTGGGATTTTTATTTAGATATGGATTCTTCGATTGTTGAAAATGCAATTTACGACTGGGCCAGTGATAATAGCTATGAAGTAGAGTAGTTATTTTTTTCATCCATTTAATTTAGCTATTTAATTAGGTGAATATAGAGAAAAAACTTGAAGAAATTAAAATAGAGCTTACCCCTCATTCGGATATAAACGAATATCGAAAAGAATTTGATAAATACTATGGGATTTTGTTATATATTGTATGTCTATGCAGGGACGCTTATGAAGATTTGAAAATCTACGATCAAGAAGTAGATACTATTCTGAAATCTAAAGAGGATAAAAGAGATGTAAATCAGTTTTTGAGACAAACTAAAATTCTATGTGATTATTTACCCTTAAGAGTCAGGACATTATTCGATGCAGATACGAGAACCCTTTCCTTCATTCAATTTGCACGATTTTTGTCGATAAATAACTATGAACTTGGAACAGTTTTTCTCGAAAAACTAAAATCTACCACAACGATTTATGGAGAAGAAATAAGAAGGATGCAAAAAATAGCGGATAAGGTGGTAGCACATCTGGACAAAAAAGCGCTAAAACCGTTATTTTTGGAGGAACTCTTGGCTATGCGAATGTTGAAACTTATGAAAAATCTAGAACAGTTACTAGTTGAAACTGAAACTGACTTTCTAGCGACACTTGCTACATTTACCACTAACCCAAAACGACCTGTTCCCATCCGAGAGAGGCCCGGAATCTCCCATTAAAAGATGGTTCTGGATTTGTCTAGGGAGCCAACAAACTAGATACGAACTCTGAATTTTCAGATGAGAGGGTTCGCTCGCGGGCAAAAAGTTTCCTTTCCTTGAACCCCTCCAGTTTTTTACCCGCTCGCCAAAAGTAGTTGCGAAAATTGAGGGGAATTGCTATTTTATAGTTGAAATGAGCAAAAATATCTCACTTGTCACACTCATTACGTTGCTTATCTTATTGATAGGTAGTGTTGTTGTGTTCGCGGCAAAAACTTTTATCATAGAAAAAGGCGGGTCTGATAAAATTCTGGTAACCGATGGTATTTCGCAGTATGTAATCGAACACGATTATAATTGTTATGATAGCGACTTTTATGACGGAGCTACTATTTACATTGATTCTTATTATACTCCGAGTTACGGAGACAAAATTATTATTCCCGGATATTCCAATACGGTTTGTGAAGTAACGAGCGCAGAAGAAGTTAACATAAAAAGATACTATGTTGATAATGTCTTTGACTCGGAGGATAAGATAATAGTTTCGGATAAAAGTGGGACGCAATTTCTTGTTGAATATGGTATCGGTTGTGGTTTGAATATGTGGAGGTATGAGGGTAAGACCATAGATATTGATATTGGCGGTTCTTTTCTCGATGGAATTGGTGATCGAATATACCTTTTCGATTCTGGCCGCGATTGTAAGGTTTGGGATGCGGACGAGCTATCATCTAGCAATAATTATTCATCCGGCGGTACTCCAAACCTCGATGAATTACTAAAGAGTGCCTGCCCAGCCAATTCCCAATATCTAAATGGTCAATGTTTTTGTAATGATGGATATATTGCAAGTGGGAACACTTGCATAAAAAATGTAATATGTCCGGCTAATTCAACAAAAATTGGGCAAAGTTGTGCGTGCAACGATGGATATGTACTCAAGAATAGCCAGTGTGTTACACACACAGAAGATTGCCGCTTAACATTTGGTGATCATATTATCGGAAGCAAGGGTAATGCTGGTAATAGTTCTTGTAATTGTGAGGCGGGATACATTTGGAATTCAACTCAAACAGCTTGTGTTAAGATTGAAGTTAAGCCAACACAACAAGTCCCAATACCAATAAAACCACCAGCTGAAAAAATCAATCTTCCGAAAGAGGCCAAGGAAGAGCAAGTTGCCACAAACATTAAAAATCAGGAAGAGAAAAAAATTACCACTCATGGAGCTACGACAAGCGCACAAGAAAAAGAGGTAAAAAAGGAAAATGGTGAGCAAAATAAGCAAGGATTTTTCTCTGAAATCTTCAATTCAATTAAGAACTTTTTTTTTGGGATTTTTTAGGTAAATTTATGGGTATTGCATCTTTTAATAGATTTAGTATAATGGCAGTATATGAAACTTAAACTTGTTAGCTTAATCGCCGGGATAGCCATTGTTTCGGGGTTGATTGGATTCGTTGGTTCTGCAGAAGCGGCAACGCGCGTTCGGGGATACTATAAACCGAGCACGGGGCGATATATTATGCCGCACTATCGTACAAGTCCGAACAGTACCCGTTTTGATAATTACAGCACAAAGGGAAACTACAATCTCTATACCGGTGAAAAAGGATACACAAGCCCTTACAAATTTAAGTCCTATAAATTTAAGTGGTAAATCATGACGAGGAAAAGCGGTGTATGGCCTTCGATAATTTCTGTAGTGCAAAAAATTACCCCGCAAGAGACGCGGGGTAATTTTATTCTGCTAATCGTGATTGCGGCCCTTTCTGTTTCTTTTGGACCAACAGCAACCTTTGCTCATCCCGGAAGAACCGATTCGTCAGGTTGTCATACTTGCCGCACAAATTGTACCAGTTGGGGGTTATCTTATGGCGAATATCACTGCCATAGGTCAAAAGGAGTGCCACAACTGAAAGAACCGGTGAGAAGTATTCGTGATCAACAAATCACCGTACCGGCTCCGGAATATAAAATTCCGAAAGCGAATGAAACTCAAAGCAAAACCAACCTTAATAGTAATAAGCCTAAGCCAGCGGAAGTTGAAAAACAAGGTTTTTTCAAGAGATTTTTCGGTTGGCTTTTCAGATAAAAAATGAAAGAAAAAATAAATTATCTGACATTTGGTGTAGTAGTTTTAATCCTTATTGTTCTGGTAATTTTTTATCAGGACTGGAGAAGTAGTCGGAGTTTTTCATCACAGCCGACTTCTGCCACTCAAGGAAGAACATCCGCAGGAATATTGGATAACATTTTTTCAACGTCGTCACGTGTCAAAAAAAGCTCCACGGGAATTTGCCACGAAAAAGGTATTTCACTTCATTATGACAGAACCCAAAACTACACCCCATATAATTCCGTTCAAGAATGTTTGG
>CAZWDJ010000003.1:0-3943 GCA_964632325.1 uncultured Candidatus Saccharibacteria bacterium
TGTTGCGTTTGCTGTTTTTGAAATCCCATTATCGCTCTCCTCTTGATTATTCAGAAGAGTTGATAGTCCAATCAGACCGGGAGCTGGATCGCATTGACCAATTTATTGAGAGATTGAAGAAAAAACAGACAATTGATAAGGCAGGATATGTTAAGGGAGGTATCAAGAAGCTCGTCCAAAAAACTGAAAGCGAATTCTTTCAGTCTTTGGAAAAGGATTTCAATACTGCCAGAGCAATAGCCGCGATTTTGGAGTTTGTGTCTTCAGGAAACGCGCATCTTGACCGCAAAAACGTTTCAGACGCAGACGCAAAACTCATGCTTAAGTTGCTTTTGAAGCTGTATATAATTTTGGTTTTTATGATTTTGCAAAAAAAGAAGCTTTTTGTCCCCTCTTTGGTGCAGCAATTGGCGGAGCAGCGCCAAACATATCGCACGCTGAAAGAATGGGCAAAGTCAGACGAGATCCGCAAGCAGATAGAAAGCCACGGCTGGCAGGTTGAAGACACTCCACAGGGGCCTATAGTAAAGCAAAAACAGTAGGAAAACGCGTACTTGCCAGGAATTTTCGGGGTGATACTATGCAAGTACTATGCCAGAAGGGATTTCTACTGAAAAATTCACTCTTCCAGAAAAATTGCCTCCGCAAAGCATTGAAGCTGAAATGTCTTTGCTTGGAGGGCTGATGCTGGATAAAGACGCTATTGCCAAGGTAGCTGATTTTTTGGAGCCCAGAGATTTTTACCGTGGATCTCACCAGTTAATCTACCAGGTGATGCAAGAGCTTTTTGAAAAGGGAGATCCCATTGATATTCTTTCTGTATCTTCGCGGCTCAAAGAAAAGAATCAGCTTGAGCAGGTAGGAGGAACTACGTACTTTACCGAGATTATCAATACTGTCCCTACTGCTTCCCATGTGCTTTCGTATGCAAAAATTGTGCAAAAGAAGCGGATTTTGCGCGACTTAATTTCAGCTTCCCATGAAATAGGCGTGCTTGGATTTCAAGAGCATGAAGATTCAGACGTGCTGTTAGACCAGGCGGAAGCAAAAATCTTTGCCATTGCCCAAAAATCCATTTCCCGCAATTTCATACGAGTGAAGGATACTTTAGAAGAAGCATTTGAAAGGATTGAGCGGCTTTCCCAGCATGGGTCTGCCACCAGAGGAGTGCCTACCGGATTTTCGGATTTAGACAACATACTTTCAGGATTCCAGAATTCAGATTTGATTTTGCTTGCGGCCCGCCCTTCTTTGGGAAAATCCGCATTGGCATTGGATATTGCAAGAAGAGTCGCGGTGAACCACAAGATTCCCGTGGCAGTGTTTAGCTTGGAAATGTCCAAGGACCAGGTGGTAGACAGATTTCTCGCGGCGCAAGCAGAGGTGGATTTGTGGAGAATCCGCACGGGCAAGCTTTCTTCAGAGGGTGAGCAGAATGATTTTTCAAAGATCCAGGGAGCGTTGGGCGTAATGGCAGAAGCCCCCATCTTTATTGACGAGACATCCATGCAGAATGTGCTTCAGATGAGGGCAATGGCAAGGAGATTGCAGGTAAGCTCTGGCTTGGGCCTTATCATTGTTGACTACCTTCAGCTGATTGAGCCCAGGAACAGCCAGACAAATATTGTTCAGCAGGTGACAGAGATTTCAAGGGCTCTGAAAGGCCTTGCAAGAGAGCTGAACGTGCCCGTGCTTGCCTTATCCCAGCTTTCAAGGTCTGTGGAGCAAAGGTCTCCCCAGCGTCCCCGGCTTTCTGATTTGAGGGAGAGCGGATCCCTGGAACAAGATGCCGACGTGGTGATGTTTATTTACCGGGAAGATCGGTATGACCCTGAAGGGTCGCAGAACAAAAATGTCGCGGAAATTATCATTGCAAAGCACCGCAACGGCCCGGTGGGTTCGGTAAAGCTGTATTTTAACGAAAAAACCGTGAATTTTTCAGACCTTGCAAAGGAAATGGAGTATCAAGAGGCCCCCACTGAATCCCCTGGAATGTTTTAGCCATGTATCCTGAACCTATACAGCGGCTCATTGAGCTTTTTTCTCAGTTCCCTACCGTGGGGCCAAGAACCGCCTCGCGTTTTGTATTCCATCTGTTAAAGAGTTCAGAGGAGGAAATACAGGAGTTTTTAAGCTCCCTGCAAAACTTGCGGGCCAATACCGGTTTGTGCGCTTTGTGCTTTAATCCTTTTTTGAAGCAGGATGAGGAGATAAAATGCCCTATTTGCAAAGATGTTTTGCGGGATCAAAGTTTGTTATGCGTGGTTGAAAAAGAGAGCGACCTTGCCGCGCTGGAAAAAACAAAAACCTACAAAGGCCTGTATTTTATCCTGGGAGGAACGCTTGGGCAGATGCGCAAAGAAGACATTGCGAAACTTCGTTTTCCTGAACTCGGCAAAAGAGTTGCAGGAGGCCAGATTACAGAAATTATCCTTGCTTTGAATCCTACGACAGAAGGCGAAGCTACCGCTTTGTACCTTGAGAGGATGTTAAAGCCCCTGGGCAAGAAAATGACAAAGTTGGGCAGGGGCCTGCCCATGGGCGGAGAAGTTGAATACGCAGACGAAGAAACGCTGAAACAGTCTCTGGAAGGGAGGAAATAAAAAAGGTTTCCTTTAGGAAACCTGAGTGCCATGCAGGGGATGCGGTCCTGCAGTTCCACATTCGGTGCACGAGTATGTTTCAGGGAACGACTTTTCCCATATGTTTCGTGCTACTCCGCAGTTGGGACAATGTCCCAGCACCCTTTTTGGGGGCACTGTTTTGTAGAACGGAGTTGCGCCTCCTTTTGATTTTCGTCCTGGAATAAGCTTTCCGAGAATACCCATTTTTCCCTCCTTGGGAATAGTTATACTTGCACAATCTCTATTTGCGTGAGCTCTTGGCGGTGTCCTTTCTTTTTCTTGTAGCGCTTTTTGTTTTTGAACTGAAACACAACGAGCTTTTCTCCGTTGGGTTGAGAGGGCTCTTTTGCCGTTACCGTGGAGTCTTTCAAGAAGGGCTCCGCTATTTTTACGGCCCCGTCTTTTTCAGAAAGCAATACTGAATCAAAAACAACTTCTTCCCCTTCTTTATTGGGGAGTTTTTCAATGGTTAATTTTTGCCCGGGCTGAACAAGGTATTGCTTTCCTCCGGTTTTAATGACTGCAAATGGCATATCCGAAAGTATATGGCAAATGGGTAAAAAAGTCAATTCAAAAAAACAAGGCCGTAGGGAAAGGCCTTTAGCTTATGTAGGGTGGCGGGATATTGCGAGGATCCGGAATAAAGAGCACCAGGGTAAACTGTTTGCCGTTTAGCCGATCAGTGTCGCGAATTCCCGACCCGCGAAATGCGAACTCGGCTTTAACTATGATACGGTCGAGGAGGGGAAAAAGTCGCTGCGCAAGTACCACGAAAGGGAGTGGTTTGCCGGGAAAGTGTTCAAGGTCAGCATCTAGCCAGCTCTCTACCAGGGCAAGGGTGCTTGTTGTTGGCTGGTATATCCTGCCTTTTGCGCCTGGATTTGGCAGGATAATTTTTGACGATGCGACTTGAACTCTAAGACGCGGGTAGCGTGCGAAATTTACTGCCGGACCGGGACTTCCCTGCCCATTCATAGTCATCCGCATATCCTCCTTAAAGAGCGGTTATTGAGATGCGGTATACTATCACATATTCCTTCTGTCAATGCTCCAGGTCTTCGGATTCGGGCTTCAAAAGCACAACAGGGTCCATTTGGCTTTTTGCTCCTTTGTCTTCTATTTTGAGCACGTCTTTATCTATCTTGGCAAGTTCTTTGTACGCCGTATTATAAGAATTGACCGTGGTTCCCAGGTTTATCCCAACCTTCTTCATATACATTTCATAGCTTGCAATATGCCTTCCTAGATCTTCTACCTTTTTGCGTATTTCTTTTGCAGATTCTTCAATCTGTAAAGCGCGCAGTCCCTGGAGCACGGTT
>CAZWDJ010000003.1:3953-23001 GCA_964632325.1 uncultured Candidatus Saccharibacteria bacterium
GGAGAGACAATAATGACGTGTTTTTCTTTGATCGCGTATTCAATTAAATCCTGGGTTTCAACAGCTCCCACCTTGTTCATCAAGAGATCATAAA
This sequence comes from uncultured Candidatus Saccharibacteria bacterium, assembly GCA_964632325.1. Classification (GTDB taxonomy): domain Bacteria; phylum Patescibacteriota; class Minisyncoccia; order Minisyncoccales; family UBA10102; genus JACOVZ01. Next base: position 4,048 of record CAZWDJ010000003.1, read on the forward strand.
ACACTGCTTCAGCAGGAATGAACATGAACGCAAAATCCATAGTTCCTTCGCTTTGTTTCACGTACTTTGCGGTTTCATCAATTCGTCCTTTTAAGTCTTGCTTAAAGGCGCGCTCCAGCATTTCTTTTTCCTGGGGATTTCTGGATTCTAAAATCCGGTTATAGTTTTCCAGAGAAAACTTTGAGTCTATGGGGATGATTTTGTCTTTAACAAAAACGGCAGCGTCAACAATGGTGCCGTCTTTGAATTCATACTGCATTTGGAAGGCGTTTGGAGGCAGTACGTTTTTCAGAACAGTCTCAAGGTAGTATTCCCCCAAAATCCCCCGCTGTTTTGGGTTTTTGAGAATATCCTGCAGATTCTGCAGTTGTTGGGAAAAGTCCAAAACCTGCTTGTTGGTTGCGTCTAGTTTTGTGAGCTTTTCTGTCACTTCCTGGATGATATGGGCGCTTTGCTTGAATTGCTGTTGGAACATGGTTGCAGACATGCCAAGTTTGTCGTCTACTGTTTTGCGCAAATCCTGGAGCTGGTTCTGGATCATTAAAAAGTTTGAAGAATCCGGCTGATTCTTGTTTTTTTGCAGAATCAAAAAAAGCAGGGCACCTGCAAGAATAACAATGACTGCAATGAGGATACCTTCTGCCATGTCCTTACTATACCAGTATGCAAAAGAGGGTCAATAAAAACATGAAGCCCCCACACACCTCAAGACTTGTTGTCTATATTGGTGTGGGGGGCTGGGGGCGCCTTAGATTGTCGGGTTGGCGCCCCTATACTGTGACTGCCGCGTTCCACGGCAGTCTCGAGGCCTCGGAGCCGAGGGACGTCGTTGTGCGGTGCTTGCCTGTATTCAGGCCGCGTCCCGCGATTTTCCCTGCGGCTGGAGGCGGTGGGGGCCGAGAAATCTCGCCGGCGTCCCGAACTTGATGGGATGCCGTGATCTCTCGGCTGGTCCCAGCGGGAAGGAGGTCTTAACGCGTGCCGTGCCCCGAATAATCGTGGGGGACGGCGGACGCTTCCTGCCTTCACCGCTGGCGGCGTATCCGGAATTTTATATCCGGATAAATTTTCATCCGCGTCCCTAAGTAGGGACGCGAGGAGGGCCAGAACCAAGCATTTTATTCTCTCCAAATCGTTGTGCCGCCCCCTTCATCCCTCTGTTTGAGGTCCAGGGGGCGGCTGGTCCGTGCTGCTGCGGCCCGGTGATGGCCGCTAGCAGGACGCCGGGGCGACGCCGGTGGTCACGATCGAGACGACGAAAATATTTTTCCTCCAGGTGAAAAACGGGCAGGGCGGACCGATTCCGATAAACATTCAAAACCTCCTAGATTTGAAATTTTGATGAGCTTTCCGCGCAGGATCGTTAGCGCTTCCATTTTGGCCTTTTTGCGGGCTTGCCTCATTTTTGTGGACTTTCCCGCTATTGGGAATAATTTCCCATTGCCCTGGAAGGTATAACTTTTGCGTTTGAGCTCCCCGCACTAAATCCTTCAAGCTGCTACTTTCAGGATAAAGGGTGGAGAGCCCAATTATCATTGTTGAAACAGTATAGCATGGCCATGCAAACTTGTCAAGGGGCGGGCTTTCTGGGGATGAAAATGAGCTTGACTCCCTCAATCAAGAATACATTCAGGAACGCAAGGGAAAAGAGCATGGTCCAGTCTTGCTGGGACAAGGGAACAGTGCCAAATAGCTGTTGCATAAAGGGAATGTGCAAGGGTGCAAGCAAAAGAATGAACGCTATAGCCACGCTTGCCGTAAGATAGGGGTTGGAAAAAGGATTGTACTTCCAGATATTCACATGAAGGTTTCTGCACGAGAACACGTATAGCAGAGAGTTGATGGCAAGTCCTACGAATATGACCGTGCGGATGTGCTCTAAAGAATAGTCGGTAAAAGAGTGCAAATATACGAATACTCCAAGCAGAATAATGTCTGTCAAAATGCCAATGGCAAAGATGATGATTTTCATGGGAGCTGTAAGCAGAGCAATATGTTTTCCTTCGGGTTTTCTTTTCATGACGTCTTTCTCTCCTTTTTCAAACGTCAGGGCAATTCCAGGCAATCCGTCTTCCACAAGGTTGATCCATAAGATTTGGGCGGCTGTAATGGGCAAAGGAAGCCCCATAAAGATGCTTGTGCCAACAAGAATGGTTTCGGTAAACGATCCTGAAAGCATATAGGTGATGACTTTGCGTATGTTGTCAATGATTACTCTTCCTTCTTTGATTGCGGTGGGGATAATGGAGAATTTGTCTCCAATGAGCACCAAATCCCCCACTTCTTTCGCAACATCAGTCCCAGAGCCCAAGGCAATGCCAATGTCCGCGCGTTTCAAAGCCGGAGCGTCGTTGATGCCGTCTCCGGTCATTGCGATTATCTCTCCCCTGCTCTGCCATGCCTCAACGATTCTTAGTTTGTGGCTGGGATCTACTCTTGCGTACACTTTCAATTCATCCAATTTCTTCTGGAGATGCTCGTCTGAAAGCTTTTCCAAATCTTTTCCTTCAATGAATTCATGCGGATGGCCGTCTATGCCGAGTTCTTTTGCCACGGCAGAGGCGGTAAGCACATGGTCTCCGGTGACAATGATTGTTCTAATGCCCGCGTTGGAAGCTGTTTGGATCGCTTCTTTCACTCCTTTGCGTATTGGGTCTTTGAGGGAAATAATGCCCACAAATGATATGTTTTTCAGTTCTGCTTGCTTGTGGTCGTCAAAGGGAAAATCTGCGTGCTCGAATTGCTTTTTCCCCACTGCCACCACGCGCAACCCTTTGCTTGCAGTTTCCTGAAGTTTTTCTTGAATGGCTGCCAATTCTTCTCCGTGCATTCTCGTGGACAGTTCCAGTAAAACTTCAGGCGCTCCCAATATGAATGCTTCAACATATTGGGAGGTTTTGTAAAAGGTTGCGGAAAACTTTTTTTCCGTTTCAATCGGGATACCTCCAATAAACTGCATGTCTTTTTCCAGGTCGCTTTTTATGATTCCAGACTCCATTGCCGCAATGAGCAGGGCTTTGTCGGTGGGCCTGCCTTTCACGACCCATTTTTCAAATACCATGCCAGGATTTTCTACAAATGCTTCGCTCGTTAATGCCCCAATAGAAAGAGCCAAATCTTTGTTTTTTGGATCTGGAGTAAAAATATCTTCCACTGCCATGGTTCCTTCGGTGAGCGTTAAGGTTTTGTCTGTCGCAATGATTGATGTGCTTCCCAAAGTTTCCGTGGAGGCAAGATTCCGCACCAGGCCGCCTTCTCGCAGCATTCTTCTCATGCCCAAAGCCAGGGTTGCCGTAATAGCTACGGGAAGCCCTTCGGGAATCGCTCCCACCGCGATTGCCACTGCAACCGTGAACATTTCAGAAAATACTCTGCCAGCAACAATTCCCTCTACAAAAATGAGAAACGCGAGGACCGCGATGATCCTGCTTACCACAAAGGAGAATCTGGAAAGCCGCGCCTGATACGGAGTTTGCACTTCCCTGATTGCTTTGACCATGGAAGCTACCTTTCCGATTTCCGTATGGATTCCCGTTGCAACCACGATTGCTTTGCCTTCTCCCTGCTCCACCAAACTTCCCATGAAAGCCATGTTTTCCCTGTCTCCCAACGACGTGTCTTGCTGAAGGATTTTTACGGATTTCAAAGACGAGAGCCACTCGCCCGTCAAAGGAGCTTCCTGTAATTTCAATTCCCAGCATTCCACGATCCTGGCGTCTGCGGGGACTTTGTTTCCGGGCTTTAAGACGATGAGGTCGCCTGGCACAAGATCTTCTTGTAGGATTTCTTTTTCCGCTCCCTTGCGGATAACTCTGGCATTTTGCTTCAAGGCCTTTTTGAGCTCTACCAAAGCTCTGGTTGCTCGGTATTCCTGAAAGTACCCCACGATTGAATTCAGCAGCACGGCAGAAAAAATAACTACAGAGTCGGTAAAGTCGCGCAGGAAAAACGTGACGGCTCCGGCGATAACCAAAATAAGCACCAGAGGGCTTTTGAGCTGGCGCAGGAAGATCCTGATTCGCGAGGGCGCCTGTTCTTCTGGCAAGTGATTCTTTCCGTATTGTTTTCTTCGCTCCTTCACTTGGTGCTCCTTCAGGCCTTCATGCAGGTCGGTGCCCAAGGTTTCTACTGTTTCTTCCAAAGAATAGGTATGCCAAAGAGATTCTTGCATATTTCTGTATTGTACCTGCAAATCTCAAAAAGAAAAACGCCGCGAGGCGCGGCGCTTCTTCGGTGCGTCATTATCTTAGCTGAATTGCAGCACAATCATTTCCTGGAATTGGATATCCGGATCAAACGGCAGTTCCTGCTTGATGGTGGAGAGCAGTTTTGCCTGCTCTGCCGCAAGCGCGGCTTCCTGGAATTTCATGAAAGCTGATTTGTATGATTCTTCCTGGAACAAGACATTCCCTTCTGCGAACAAATGGACTGCCTGGTCAAACCGTGTTTGCGCTTTTCCAGACTGTTCTGTTCCATTCTGCCGTTCCAGGAATACTCGCGTTTCCACGATGCGTTCCTCGGCTTTTCTTTGAGTATCTTTTGCTTTTTCCAAAGCTTCGCCGTCGGTTTTTGCCGTTATTTGCGCTTGCAGCACCAATCGAGGTTCTGCGGCAATGTTCCGCCGGGATTGCACGGTATTACGGATGCCTTGCACGTGAATGCTCTCTTCTTCGGGAGTGTTTTGCTCAAGGTATGCCAGCACTTTTTCGTGCACGTCGAGCATGCTTTCCAGTTCTAAAGCCATGTCTGCCTGGGATTCTGGCGCAAGCTCCAGAGAGGCCTGGGCATGAGAAACGATGCGGTTTTGCAGTTCGCTTGCTTGCGTTGCGTCAAGCGCTCCTTTTTGGGCAAGATGTTCAGCTTCAAGCAATCTCCGCTCTAAACGCTTTGCCTCCCACTCTGCTTTTTTGGAGCCGGCCAGAAGCAAGCGAAGTTCTTCGTTGGCGTTTACCTTGATTGGATACAAGATATTTCCGGGTAATGCTTTTTCAGCAGCGAACGAGGCGCTGCCTGTTCCAACCAGGATGAATGTAATAATGAGAATGAGTGCCGGCATGATATACGCTAGGACGAGAAAGCGGGTTTTCTTCTTACGCCAGGAACAAAGGAGAAAAACTGGGAAAGTTTTTGCGAAAGCAGTATCCGCTTTGTCCATGCCAGAGCCATGAGAAGCATCAAGGCAACCGCGGACAAGAGGAATACGCCGAGAGGATTTTGGAACGCGTCTATGAGGCCGAGAGCCGCTGCTCCTGGAATTTCTATTCCAGAATCGGGGGTTGGCACGGCAATGCCGGTTGCGGGAACCGAGACAATGAGCTCCCTGCTCAATTCGCCTGCTTCTGCCCGGATCTTTGCAGAATACATGCCTTCTGCCTCATACGTGCAAAGCATTTCCAATTCTGTTTGGCCTTCTTCAGTTTCCTTGTCCCACCCCTGTCCGCTCTCCACACTGCAGTCGCCAAAGAATTTCAGCTCTTCTGAAACTGGTTCTGCAAGCTGGGCGCGGATCAAGGAGCTAAGAAAAGGTACTGGAGTGATTTGCACTTGTATTTCCGGCAGTTCTGTCTGGGAAGCCAGAGCAGTTGGAGGAGTTGCAAGAGCAGAAGGTGCGGGGCTTGGAGCAATGGCGCGAGTGACGGAAACTGTGGCAAAATCGGTCAACGCGGTATCTTGGTTGTATGCCAGAACAACGTTGACGATGTCAGTTGTTCCTGCGGGAAAGGAAAGTATTCCTGTAACTTGCGCATCAAAGAGAATGGTGGCAGATTGTCCGGGAGTTATGCTTTCAATAGTGACTTGCTGTGTGATATCTTGAGATAAAGTTTGGCCATTGAGCCGTAGATTGCCTTTGAATAGCAAGTTTTTGGGGAGAATTTCTCTGACTACCAGATTGGTTACTGGGACTTGGCCTTGCGAAGAAACTACGATTTGAAATTCCAGGTTTTCTCCGGCATTGCTGAAAATTCGTTTTGCAAACGCGGTTTGCGGGATAGCGCGGACAGTCTTGGTGATTTCAAACTTTCCTTTTTGGGGCTGGGCAGGAGATGGAGATATGCCTCCGCCGCCTCCTCCCCCTCCGCTAATTTGCGACAAAGGAACTCCTGTAGGCCCTGGCGAACTGCCTCCATCACTTGGCGCTGGAGCCGGGCTTCCTGGAGGAGCTGGAGGTGTTGGCGGCGCAGGCGGTACAGGCGGAGCTGGCGGTGCAGGCGGAACAGGAGGCGGCGCGCCTCCTGGGCCTCCACTTGGAGGTGGTTGGGGTGTTGGAGTTGGTGAAGGCGCAGGAGATGGTTGTGGAGCAGGAGGCGCGTTGAGCGCAATGGTTGCGGTAGCTTGCGCCTGCACTCCTTCCCGCTGCGCAACCACCCTGGCAGTATGAGTTTGGATTCCTTCTGCTGGGCTTGGATAGTCACAAAGATTCTCCTCAATGTGCATTGATGAAGCTGTGGTAACTTCAGATTCAAATATGCCGTCATCCTCGCAGTCAAACTTCCAGGATACGAGTCCTGTTGCAGTTCCTCCTATGGTTGCCGTGAGATCCACGTCCTGGAGAGCTCCTGTCCCAATGGCAGGAGTTGCTTCCAAAGAGACTGTGAGGGTGGCAGCTGCCTGAACCTGGCTAGGCACGGTTGCCGCCATTACGCATGAAACTAGGAAAACTGTGCTAAACTTTCTTGCTATATGCGACTTTACTAATCTTGAAATGAGATAGGACATTGTGTAGGACATTTATTTGAATATATTCTCTGCTCTCTTACGGGGAAAAGATTCTTTTCCGCGTGAGAAAAAAGAGGACAGGCGCACTTTCAGGTGCCTTGAACTGTCTTCTTGAAAAGCTGCTATTCTATATAAATGTCCAGCACATTTGTACTCGGTGCCTCCACGTGGAGGGTTTGGCGGTAAGTTGCCTTTCCTCCTCTTTCAAGGAGCGTGTAGATGTCGTATTCCCCCGCTCCTTTTTTTGAAAGATCAATGAAGTAGTACCCTTCTTCACTGCGCGTGATTGATGACTCATTGCTTCCTCTTTTTTGGAAGCTGACGAACACGCCGTTTACTGGTTTTCCCGCGGGATTCCGTACATGTCCATTCACAACCGCTCGTCCAGTAGTGGTTGCGATTGGCATGGCGGTTGCAGTAGGAGCAGGCACGGTTGTAGGAGTTGCGGTTGGCACTGCTGTAGTTGTGGGAGATGGGCTTGGAGAAGGCGCAGCTTTTGGAGATGGAGCTGGAGATGGAGTTGGAGATGGCAGAGGGGTAGGACTTTCAATTGTCCTAGTAGGAGTCATTGTTGGAGTTGCAGGAACCAAGGCCGGAGAGCTGGGTTGAGGTTGCATGGGTTCGTCTGCTCTAGGCGTTGGGGTCATGACAATGACTTCCAGGCGTCCCCCCGCTATAAATTGGTTTGTCACTTCAGGAGGAGTGAATTCCTCTCCTTCTTCGGGCTTTTCGGTTTGTGGGTATACCACCGGAAGAAAGACGGGCGTGGGCGTAGCCGCAGCTGTGGGCGTAGGAGTTGGAGATGGGACAGCAGAAGCTAACTGTTGATTCCCGTTTCGAAGGAGCGCAAAGGATGTCCACACAACGATGAAAAGAACGATGAGGCCTGCTAACGCCCCGTATATAAGCATTTGCTGGCCCGAGCTCAACGCTGTCCACCTTGTGTGGATCGTGGTCCAAGTATCTCTGATTCGCGTCATACTGTTCCCCCTTCTGTGAAAGTTCTAACAACAGAGACGGCTGCTGCTTCTTCTTTCTTACAACAATAACAGTAATCTTGCAAAAAGAGCTTACCAGTAGAATACTTTATGAACGATATATTCCACTTTCTCCGGGGTAAAAAACAAAAACCGCTCCCCCTCATGTTTTCCAAGGAGCGCTTTTGCTATAGGACTTTGCAAAGAAAGCATGCCGCGGGCGGGGTTTGCCTCCAGATCCCCTACTATTTGCAGGGCATGGAGTTCTCCGTCAATTTCCACAAGCATGCTCGCCCCTATATGCACTGTTTTCTGCTCTTTTTTGGGCGGATGTTCAAGGACCCGGGTTTTGGCAAGGATGCGTTCATATTGGCTGACGCACTTTTGCGCGATCATCATTTGCTCTCGCAAAACCAGGTAGTGTTCAAGCGATTTTTCCGCGTATTTCAAGCTGGCTTTCATTTCCCCTTGCATGCCTGCAGCATACCTGATAAGGTGAAAGTATTCCTCCTGTAAGGATTGAAACCCCGCTTTTGTGACGAGATAGTCTGCCTGGCCCATAGTACATGCAACGACGAGGCATAATTTACTTTCTTACATGCCAACGGATATTGAGACTATCATTGTGCAAGCATATGAAAAATTCGCAGACCCTATCTTCCGTTATTGTTTTTTGCGAGTGCCTGATCGAGAGCTTGCAAGAGACATCATGCAAGACACGTTTACCAGGACTTGGAATTATCTAAGAAAAGGCAAGGAAATACAGAATATCCGGGCTTTCCTGTACCGTACCGCCAACAACCTCATTATTGACAATTCAAGAAAACCCAAGACCAGTTCTCTGGACTATTTGCAAGAAAAGGGGTTCGTATTCCGTCATCATACAAACAAGGATGCTCTTGAAACCAAGCTCGATAGCGCGGATATTGTCGAGAGAATCAAGAAATTGGACGAGAAGTACAAAACCGTACTTCTTTTGCGTTATGTAGACGATCTCTCGCTCAAGGAAATCGCTCATATTGTTGGCGAAACCGAGAACACGGTGTCTGTTCGCGTACATAGGGGCTTGGAGCATATCAGGGTGCGTCTTGCTAAAGATGAACAACAGCTTCACAGAGAGACAATTGCATGAAGAGCTTCAAAAAGCGGGCATATTCAATATCCGGCTTTCTGAAGAGGAGAAACGATTGGGGAAAGAACAGCTTCTCTTTTTTGTGCATCATCATCCGAAACAGCCCTTGTGGGATTGGTCTTTGGTTTCGTTCCGCTTTGCCTCCATCCTTACCGCGTTTGTCGCAATGGTGAGCGCGGGGCAGCTTTCCCTTGCGGCAGAGCATAGCTTTCCAGGCAATTTTTTGTATCCGGTGAAAGTGAGCGTTAACGAGAACGTGCACAGTTTTTTAAAGTTTACGGCAGAGCGAAAAGCCCACTGGGAAGTAAGGAGGGCTGAACGAAGGTTGCAGGAGGCAGAAGCGCTTGCGCACAAAGAGATGTTTGACGATCGGGCCTTAAGCGAGGTAGAGATTCTCTTTGTTTCTCATACCGACAAGGTGGATTCTTTTACATTCTCGCTTTTGCAAAAGGGAAAGCAGGAGCAGGCAGAGGGCGTGCGATCCCACTTGTACTCGTCTCTTTTGGTGCACGAGCGCATGCTTGCGCAGACGAGCCAGGAATTCCCCGCATCCAAAGTTCAGATAGACAAGCTGTTGGAAACCGTGCACGTCAAAATCCAGGATATGGAGCAAAAGAGCTTGAGCAAGCGATAACCTCTTTTAGAGCGTCACTTGGGTTGAGAGAAGCGCTACCAGCTGCTGGAATTGAGTTCCCATTTGCTGGAGAATTGCCATTCTTTGAGCACGTTGCTGCTGCATAAGGGTAAGCGAGCTTGCCATGGTTCCTATCTTGGAAGAAACTCCCGATAGGACTTGGCTGACCGCGGTTCTCTGATCATCTGTTGCCATTGGCATTTGCCGGGCTGTGTTGAGCTGGTTTGTAATGTCTGCAAGATCTCTCCCGTGCCTTTGCAATTGCGCTTCTTCAGACTGCAGAATGCCGACTTGCTGCTGCAGGGAAACAACAAGCTGCGATATTGACTGCGCCAGGGCTATTTTTTGCTGGGGAGTCAGTTGCGTAATGAGGGGAGCTGTTGTCTGCGCGCCTGCAGAAGGGATCCCCAAGGAAATCATTGCGCAGAGAACAGCGAATGTGATGATTTTCTTCATTGGTGCGTTTTATTATTATGGATTATTTCTATAGGCAAGGACGAAAGAATTCTCCATTGCTTACAGCGGAGCGTGAAACCTTTTTCTGTGTTTGGTGTTAATACAGGCACAGAAAGGTCGCAGAGTACGTTATATGATTCTTGCGTACTATGGCAAGAGATTCTCCTTCCATTCCATGACATGAACAAATTCATAAGGAATTGGAGTTTGATCCTTGATTGGAGCAAGGACCAAATCCTAAAGAGGGTTTTGCCTTTTGCAATACAACAAACCCCTGGTTATGCCAGGGTTGTTGTGCGAAGTTTTTTTATTGGCGCCCCCAACCGGAGTCGAACCGGTGTTTCCAGAATGAGAATCTGGCATCCTAGGCCACTAGATGATGGGGGCAAAAGCCAACTGCTTGGCTTTTGCCGGGAAACCTACCTTGTATGCTATGTCCTGAGCGAACGAAGTGAAGCGAAGGACAGCATAGGGAAGGTTTCCCCGGGAGGTTTGCAGGCCCCAAAAAGAGCTATCTGATTTTCTTTGCGCTTTACCCCACATTTCGCTGCTGCTCAACGTGGGCACCTACGCGCCTGCAGAAGAATCAGATAGCTCTTTTTATAACACGAAATTACGTGAAAAGAAAGCGGGAGTCTGATGTCAGACTCCCCTTTTGTCTTGGTAGCGTGGCAGGCGCAACCACCCTTGCCAGCAATGGGCTGCGTTCCTCTTCTTCCCTCTTGGAAGAAGGACGCACCCGAGTATTGTTCCCACCTGATGCCCTGAAGAGCGGGGGGGGGAACATCCGCCCAAAGCATCCCTTGCGCCTGCCACGCTGAAGCTACTCTAGCAGGTCAAGAATACTTGTCAATCTAGGGCTCATAATCTGGGGGAATAGAGAGATAGTCTATCATGTATTTGGCAAGGTCCCGAAAAAGCGGCATTGCCGAGTATTCCGCGGTTTTTGCCTGGGGATTGTTGAGTTTTACCAAGATCAAAAACTCTGGATCAAATGCAGGCGCGTATCCAATGAACGATTGGACAGTTTGGTCGGAGTATCCTGTTTTTGGGATTCCCAGAGCAGACCAGGGAATCTGGGCAGTGCCTGTTTTTCCCGCGATATAATATCCGGGAATTTTTGCCTGCTTGCTGTATCCCTGTTCTATGACGGAAACAAGCATAGAGGTAGTTTGGAAAGCGCTTTCTTGAGAAATAACAGGCCGGGAATCCTGGACAAGCGCTTTTTCATAGATGCGGGGCTGAACCATATTTCCTCTGTTGGCAAGGGCAGTATATGCCTGTACCAGCTGCAAAGGGGTCATTTCAATGCCTTGGCCAAAAGAAGCAGTGGCAAAGTTTATTTCCGATCCCTGTTTGAGCGTTTTGTTTTGCGAGTAGATTTCTCCGGCAAGATCAATGCCGGTTGGCGCAAACATGCCAAACGCATCCATGTATTCCAAGAACGCTTTGTTTCCAAGCTGGTTTTGAGCGAATACGGCTCCCGTGTTTATGGAAAATTCCATTACTTCTTGCATGGTCCTTTTGCCCCAGGTTCTGCCGTCGTAGTTGTATATCTTGTATCCGCCGATCTGCAGAATGCCTTTGTCCTCGTATGTTGTGTCAGTCGTGATTGCCTTTGCGTCTAATGCCGAAGCCATGGTCATTGCCTTGAAGACTGATCCTGGCTCAAACATTTTTTCTGCCGCATTGTTTTGGAATACCCCAAAATCTGAAATATCCGCGTATTGATTCGGATCAAACGTGGGGAGTTCGGCCAAGGCAAGAATGCCTCCTGTTTTAGGGTCTATGACGACAATGGTGCCCTCTTTGACTCCAAGGGTATCCTGGGCTTGCTGGAGCAAGGATTCTGCCATGGATTGCACGTTGTAATCCAGGGTTAAGACAATGTCTGATCCGTTTTCCGCGGTATTGATCAACGAAGCGAGAAATTGGGAAGCTGGATTCCCCGCGTTCCTGCCAAGCCCTTCTTTTCCGCTCAAAAGGTCGTCGTAATGCCCCTCTATGCCGTATTGCCCTATTCCGTCCTGATTTACGAATCCTAGGACATGGGAGGCAAGCGCGCCTTGCGGATAATACCGCACTGTTTTTTGTCCAATGTAAATTCCCGGTATTTCCAGTTCCCGTATTTTTTGCTCCTCTTCAGGCCCGATTTGTTTCTTGAGCGCCTGGTATATGCCGTCTTGTTCAAGCGCGCGCTGGAGATCAGAAGCAGGCAGGGAGAGAATGGGAGCAAGCGCTTCTGCCGCCTCTTTTGGATTTTGTATTTCAGCAGGAGAAGCGAATACATACGGGCTTTCCCGGTTTGCTGCAAGAAGCACCAGGTTTCCCGCCTTGTCGCGGGAAAAAATATCCCCGCGTTCTCCCTGTAGAAACGAGGATGAAAGCCGCTGGCCCTGGGCAAGGGCCTTGTAAAAGCCGTGGTTTGCGACTTGCAAAAAAAATAAGCGGCCCCCAAGACTAAGAACCGCGGCGCAAAACAAGAAAACGATAAGAAATGCTCTCCACTGTTTCATGGATGTTTATGGGTTGCTCTGAAAGTTTTGGGCAACAGGACCTGATCCTGCCTGGATGTAGCTTACCTGGCCTGCCCGCTCAAATTTGAGCTGGTGAGCCAGCTGCGCCATAGAGCCGAAAGAAAGCGTATTGCCTCTGGATCCCTCCAAATTCTTCTGTTGTTCTGCCAATTGTTTTACCGCGCGCTCTTGCGTTGTCACATGATAGGCGGTTGCAGTCAGGGAGTTGACCTGGAATACGTATCCAGCAAGCAGGGCGAGTACGCAGGCTATGCTCATGCCAGCGATCTTTTTTCTCTTTGATGTTTTTGCTTTGCTCATGCGTTTTGTTTTTTCTCTGCTATTCGCAATTTTGCCGATCGCGCTCTTGGATTTTCTTTTGTTTCCTGCGGGCTTGGGATAACAGGTTTCTTGGTTATGGGAGAAAGGGTTGCAGCTGTCTTGAAAAAGTTTTTTACGATCCTGTCTTCCAGAGAATGGAAGGAAATCACCGCCATTCTTCCTCCCGGTTCAAGAATGTCTGCTGCCTGGGGAAGCGCTTTTTGCAGAGATTCCAATTCATGGTTTACCGCAATCCTTAGCGCTTGGAATGTTTTGGTTGCGGGGTGCAATCTCTGCTTTTGGTACCACCTGGGGGTTGCGTTTTGGATCACCTGCAGGAGGTCTGAAACTTTTACTACAGGGCTTCTGGAGCGCGTACCGACTATTTCTTTTGCGATCATGGGGGCGAACCGCTCTTCCCCGTATTCTTTCAAGATCTTTTCTATGTCAAACCGCGACCAGAAATTGAGAATCTTTTTTGCATCCAGGCCGTGCAAGGGATTGAATCTCATATCCAGAATTTCATCGCGCTGGAACGAGAAACCCCTCTTGCTATCTTCTAATTGCTCTGAAGAAAGCCCAAGGTCAAAGATGATTCCTTGCACATGCGAAAATTTCTCTTGCAGCACGATATCTTTGAGATGCTCAAAGTTCTCTTGCACGAACACGACTCTTTTTTTGAACTCAAGAGAAAGCTCGTTTGCAACCCGTTGTATCGCTTCAGGATCCCAATCTATGGCAAGTACTTTTCCTTTTGGCCCGTTCTTCTCTAAAATCCTTTTTGTGTGCCCTCCCCTGCCCAAAGTTGCGTCTATGAAATTCTGGTTGGGCTGGGGATTCAGAAATTCCTCTATTCTTTGTGTAAGGACTGGGACATGCATGTTATAGTCCAAGTTCTTTGAGCCGTTCTGCGATATCTCCTACGTCTTGCTCGGTCTTTTCTTTGTATTCTGTCCACTTCATTTCATCCCAGATTTCAATGCGGTTGTAGACTCCTGCGACAACAATCTTTTTGCCCAGTGTTCCGTAAGATTTTAAGTAGTCTGGAATCAGAATTCTTCCCAGGGCGTCAAACAGCACTTCCATGGCGCTGGTGAGCATAAGCCTGGCAAATCCTCTTGCGTCAGCCTGGGCCAAAGGCAGTTTGCTTATCTTTTCTGCCATGACTTCCCATTCTTGCGCAGAATACAGGAAAAGACACTGGTCAAGCCCTTTGGTGATCACGGCCTTTTTTCCCAAAGATTCCCGGAATTTCTGCGGGATTCCCAACCGTTTCTTGTCGTCTAATGAATATGTGTATTCGCCTATAAACATGCTGGAGTTTTGCACACAATAGCCGAGTTATCCCCACTTTTTTCCACAGTTCACCATATATTACTACTCTATTCCACTATGACGCACCCGTCAACACTTTCTTACAGTTATGGATTCAGCTTTAAAACACGGGATTTTCCCCAGGTTATTCACAAAACAAAACACGCCAGAACTATAGTCCTGGCGTGTCCTTATTGTGTTTCTAGTAGTCTAGCTCTGGATAGTCGTAGATATCGCCGTAGATATCTCCAAGGATTTCTTCAAATGTTTTTGAATCGCGCGGAAATTCTATCTTTACTTCTTTGTCATATTCAGACATTTGGAGTTGTATCTTGAGAGAAAGCGTGCCGTCTTCGCCTGGATCCAATTTACGCATATCAATATCTTTTTCTATGGATATTTGATACGGGAGTTTGTCTTTCTTCCCTATCCACAACTCAATCGGCATATCTTTTAGCAGCTGCACTATTTCTTCATAGTCGGTTTCTTCGGCGTATGAATCCCCCTCTATTGACTCGAGAGTATTTGCGAATTCGTTGATTTTTGCAACTAATTTTCGCAAAGCTTCTTCCGTGAGAGGCACGCGGTAATGGTACGTGTTCTGCCCCTGTACGTTTTCATCGGGAAGTTCTTGCACGCGCAGGGACTTTGCGAGGATATCTACAAGATCATTGATTAATTTTTCTTCTTCCTCCGAGGCGACGGATTTTTCGTTTTCAATCCTGATCCACTGGTCCTTTAAAGAATCTGCATCTGTTCCAAGATACAGGGAGATAAGGGGAAATGCGGGAATTGTTGTGAATCGTACGTATACCGTTTCTTGGTTTCCTTTATACTCCCCTGTTAGTGAATAGTTCACGCCTTCTGCGCTTAATGAAGCAGTGAATGTTCCCTGGGATTCTTTGCTGTTGTTGTTTTGGTCGTCAATAACAAGTGAAACCGTAAAAAGGTCTTTGCCTTCTTGTCTCTGGGTTGCCACAATAGTGGCTTTTGTGCGGGCGCTTTCAACGTCTTTGCTGTTTTCCAGCATTTTTGCCAGCACTATTTCCGGAGCAGGCCTGAACGGATTCCACGAGGGGTCCAGCACTCCTGCGTATAAAGAGGCGGCTGCGACTCCTGCTGTTCCCAGCACCGCTACTGCTGCGACAATATATTTTTTCATAATAAAAAGTTATGGGTTATTTTTCTACGACTTTGCATCCAAAACTCTGAATTTTTGTGATTGCTTTTGCTAGATCATAGTCTTGAACCAGGATATGGTCGGTAGAATACGAAGAAATCACCAGAATGCTTATCCCCTCTTCGGCCAGGGCATTGGCAACCGTGGCAATGAAACCTACCATATCAATGGGCAAAAGCAAGTCAAACGTGATGATTTTCCAGTCCCTGTCTATTTCCAAGAGCACATCTTTGTATTGGTCAAGCTTTGATTGGTCAACGACTACAGTGGTTTCCTTCTCGTCTTGAATAGCTGCGAAAGCATCCTTCACGAGTTCTTTTGCCGTGGCTATGGCAAATACCTTTTTTGACACCGTGATCTGCCCGTTGCTGAAATATTCCTGTATATTTTTCATAAATGTTGTATATGAAACTCTTTGGTAATTTGTATAGTGTCTCCCGCTTTGATGTCTTCTTGTAATAGCGCTTTTGCGAGCGCGTTTTCCACAGTGTCTTGTATGGCGCGTTTCATGGGTCTTGCTCCAAACACCGGGTCGTGCCCCAGCTCTGCAAGCTCTTCTGTCAGCTCCTGGGTAATCTCAAACTGTATACCTTTCTCTTGTAGACCTTTTTTCAGCTTTGTCAACATAAGCTGGGCGATCAAGAGCAGATGCTCGCGTTCCAGGGGCTTGAATATGGCAACGCTGTCAAATCTGTTTAAGAGTTCGGGCCTGAACAATCCTTGCTTGAACAGGTAATCTCTCATGGCTTCTTTGAGCTGTGCGAAATCCTTTCGTTCCTGGATCGCCTGCAAAACAAGCTCATATCCCGCGTTGGATGTTGCGATGACAATCGTGTGCTGGAAGTTTACCTTTCTTCCCAGCCCGTCTGTGATATTGCCTTCATCCAGCACCTGCAAGAACAGGTTGAGGATGTTGGGATGCGCTTTTTCAATTTCGTCAATCAGGATAAGGGAAAAGGGATTTTCCCTGATAGGCGTAGTCAGAAGGCCGTCTTGTTCTGCAGACCCCAGAAGCCGGTCAATGTCTTTGAGGTTCTGGAACTCCGACATATCCAAGCGTATCATATTTGTTTCGGAACCGAAATATACGGCAGCAAGCGCTTTTGCGGTTTCTGTCTTCCCTACTCCGGTAGGTCCCAAGAATAAGAATCCTCCCATAGGGCCTGATCGTGGGCGAAGTTCCGCCCGCGCCCTTCGCAACGAAGAAGAAATGTCTTTTACCGCTTCTTCCTGGTCAACAATGCGCTCATGGATCAGGGTTTCCAGGTTGAGCAGTACGTCTTTTTCTTTTGTCTGAACCTCTCCCACCGGAATCTGGGTTTTGCGCTCAATGACCTTGGCAATGTGCGAGGGCAGAAGAACTTTGTCTTTGGTTTGCGAAAGATACGATAAGCACTCATCCAAGAGATCAACTGCTTTTCTCGGCATAGGGGTTGCCTGAATGTATTTTTGGGAAAGCTGAATGATGGCGCGCAAAGATTGCCAGGGAACAAACTTCTTGTATGCCTGTTCTTGGGAAAATACTTTTTGCAAAAGCACTTTCAGAGCCTCGTCTTCCGATATTTCTGCCACTTCAACTTTCTCAAATAGAGAAAGCAATGACTGGTTTTGCTCAATAGTGCGGTGCAGGCCTGAATACGTGGTTAAAGCAATGATGGGGAAATGGGAGCTTTGCAAGAAAGGCAGAATCATTGAGGTAAGGTCGCCAGATCCTTGTTTTGCCTGGCCGTCAGCTTTCACAAAGTAATGGAAGTTGTCAATAACCAGGATGATGTTTCCCGCGCTCACGACCTCTGAAAAAAGCTGGGGCAGCATGCTTTGCTTTTCTTGCTCCTGGAATTGGGCGTGCAAAGAAGAAAGGTCAAGCTGCAATATTCTCCGGTAGTTGAGCTGGGGCAGGCTTTCTCCGAGCAGGCATTTGGAAGCAAGCTCGTATATAATGCTTGAAGCTCCAGATCCCGGCTCTTCCACCAAAAGCACGTTGTTTTTGCGGTTTCTCGCAAGCCCTTGCTCTACTGCCTGCACTTCTCTTGTATGGCCCACAATGCGGGGGAATCCTGCTACTCTTGCCCGTTGGGTAAGGTCAATGGCAAACTGGTCAAGCAGAGCTGTGAATCCCGCGGTCCAGTGCCGAGCCAGAGTTCCTTTTTTCCGCAGATTTTCCATGAGCCAAAACTGCTTTGATGTTTTGATTTCTTCAATCATGGATTCCAGCCAAGAGCTTGCTCCGTATACGTCTTTTGCAGATAACTGGGAGCGCGCAAGAAGATTGGCAAAATACGGATCTTTCTCTGCCAACGCGCAAAGCAGGTCCCCTTGGGAAATGCGGCTCGCTCCTCTTTTCTTTGAATATTGCAATGCAAGAGAAAGGATATCTGCAAGATTGGAAAGAGGGGCTTCTTGCTGTATCGTGCTTTTGAGTTCCTTTGCTATGCCTTTTTTGTCTAGCAAAAGCCGGATGAACACAAAATCAAGAGACCCGGGAGCTTTGACAAGCTCATGCAGGATCATGGAAGAGTTTGGCTCTTGCATGTTTTTCTTTTTGGCGAGCCCCTGCGCGCTTTGCAATGTTTTTGCGGAGTCAAAGTCCAGAAAATCCGCAAAGTTATCCGAATTGGCAATTCGCGTTTTTCCTCTAAGGTACAAGCTGAAAAGTTCAAGCGTAAACAGCTTCAAGAAAAGCGATAAGAGAAGGAAAGATCCTGCCAGGAGCTGGGAAAGCACGGGTTCTTGGAACTGGCTGTGGAATGTTCCGTACAGGTATAAGCCCAGGACAATCCAGAATATCCAGTACGAAAGTTTCCGGAACAGCTTTATTGCTTGCAAGGGAAATATGCGTTCAAGAAAAAGCGCCTGCGCAATGCCCGACTGTTTCAGGTTATAGAAAAAGGAAGAGTCCATAGACAAAAAATAAAAAGATTGCAAGAGGCATGATTATCCAGGCAACAAAAACTGCCGCGCCTCCTGCAAGGGCAGCAAAAAGGCCGAGGATTCCAAGCGCGATTACCCATATTCTGATAGAAGCGCCAATGACTCTTGATATAAGGTTTCCAAACATATTCTGGGCAAACATTCCAGGATCAAACTTTCCTGTTCCTTTCCACTCAATTCTTCTCCAGGGGGAAAAAAGCGTTTGCAAAAGCAGGGGAAGGGAAAAATAGTTCAGGGAGAATACAACAATATTTCTCCATGCCTTGAGAATTTCCAGGGGCATTATGAAAAAATGCCACTTTGCATACTCAACCAAGAGCAGAACAAACATTGATACAGTGTACCATGCTTTAGCAGGGCGAGGAATATGCTATAATGCTTTCAGGCATGAAATTCAAGACAGGCATCAAGGTAAGTTTTCTGGGAACCGGCATTGAGGCCTTGGGCATTGCTTTGGATATTCTGCATCATCTGAACATCGGCATTGAAACTCCAGAGGGGCTTTTGACCGCCAATCATTTCCTGATATTCTTTGGCTTTGCCATTAACTTTGTAGGAGTTTCAATTACTCTTTTCTCTCAAAAAAACAAATAGAAGCGCGGCCGAATCGGTCGGGCAAAAATCGGGAAGTTTGATATTGGTGGGCGGTACAGGATTCGAACCTATGGCCCTTGCAATGTGAATGCAATGCTCTACCGCTGAGCTAACCGCCCACAATCATAAAATACTTCTTTTACATATCATAATTCTGGTATAATGGGAAGGATGAAAGTTTT
>CAZWDJ010000004.1:0-4843 GCA_964632325.1 uncultured Candidatus Saccharibacteria bacterium
ACGAGATAAGCGTTCGTGACTGGAGTTCAGACGTGTGCTCTTCCGATCTGTCTGGATGGTGCTGATGGGCAAGCTTATAGTACGCCCTCTTGATTTCTTCGGGCGTCGCGTTCTTCACTATTCCTAATATTTTGTAATAATCTTTCATTGATTGCTGTTAGGCGTCTGCCCTCCTTGCTGCTGTTCAGGAGGAGGGTTTTGCTTGTATATCTCCTGCCCGATTTTCTGCATGGCTTCTGAAAGTTCTTGGGAAGCTCTTGTTAATTCCTCCATACTATCGCTTTCTTTCACCTTCTTCAATGAAGAAACCTTCTCTTCAACAAGAGTCTTGGTTTCCTGGGAAATCTTGTCTCCGTTTTCTTTCAATGTTTTTTCGGCAGTATACACCAGATTATCGGCAAGATTCCTTGCCTCTACCAGTGCTTTTTTCTTCTCGTCCTCCTGGGCGTGAAGTTCTGCGTCCTTTTTCATGCGCTCCACCTCCTCTTTGGAAAGGCCTATGGACCCTTCTATCTTAATGGACTGGCTTTTTGCCGTTGCTTTATCTTTGGCGCTTACCGTAAGCAAACCGTTTGCGTCAATGTCAAAGGTCACTTCAATTTGGGGAAGGCCTCTGGGGGCAGGAGGAATACCGTCTAAGATGAATTTCCCCAAACTCCTGTTGTCATGCGCCATTTGGCGTTCTCCCTGCAAAATATTGATCTCCACAGATGTTTGGCTGTCTGAAGCAGTGGAATAGACCTGGCTTTTGGAAGCTGGAATGGTGGTATTTTTGGCAATCATAACCGTGTTTATCCCTCCCATAGTTTCAATGCCAAGAGAAAGCGGAAGCACGTCCAGAAGCAACACGCTTTTGATATCCCCTTCAGGAGCCCTTCCCTCTTCTTTCGCGCTCAATATCTCTGCTTGCACCGCAGCTCCCATTGCAACCACTTCTTCAGGGTTAATGGTTTTGTTGGGCTCTTTCCCAAAGAATGCCTTGACCGCGTCCCTGACCGCGGGAACCAAAGTAGTCCCTCCAACAAGCACGACTTCGTTGATCTTGGACTTGTCCATTTCCGCTTCCTCCAGGGTTTTTCTGACTCGCTCCACAGAACGCTCCACCAAATCACGCACCATGCTCTCAAATTGCGACCGGGAAAGCTTTTTGTACAAATGCTTGGGCCCTGCGGCATCAGAGCTGATAAACGGCAAATTGATTTCTGTTTCCTGCGCGCTTGAAAGCTCAATCTTTGCGCGCTCCGAAGCTTCTTTCAATCTCTGCAAGGCAAGAGGATCTTTTGAAAGATCAATGCCTTCGTCTTTTTTGAATTCCTCTTCAATCCAGGAAATGATTCTTTGGTCAAAGTCGTCTCCTCCCAAATGCGCCTCTCCTCCTGTCGCGAGAACTTCAACCGTGTCTTGGCTCACGTCAAGCACTGTCACGTCAAATGTTCCTCCTCCAAAGTCATACACCACCACTTTTTCAGGGTTTTTCTTGCCCAAGCCATATGCCAAAGCCGCGGCAGTTGGCTCGTTGATGATCCTCAAAACATTGAACCCTGCGATTTCTCCCGCGGTTTTGGTTGCTTTTCTCTGTGAATCGTCAAAATTGGCGGGACAGGTAATAACAGCGTTGGCGATCTTTTCCCCGAGTTTTTCTTCGGCGTCCAGCTTTATCTTCTGCAGAATCATTGCTGAAATCTCAATTGGCGTATGCCACTTGTCACCCATTTTAACCTCCACTCCGCCGTCTGAACGCTCCTGCGTTTCGTAGGGAAGCAGTTTTAGCTCCTTTTGCACTTCTGGATCCTGATATCTTCTGCCAATGAATCTCTTTACGGAATGAATCGTATTTTTGGGATTGGTAATAGCTTGCCTTTTTGCAAGCACGCCCACCAGCCGCTCCCCGTTTTTGGACACAGCAACTACCGAAGGAATCAGAATAGACCCTTCTCTGGATTCCAAGCATTTTGGCTCCCCTTGCTGAATGGTAGCCATTTTGGATATTGCTGTTCCCAAATCAATTCCTAATACCTTAGCCATATGTTTTTATTCAGCTATGTAATTTTCTTTGCGCTTTACCCCATTTTCGCTGCTGCTCAATATGGGGCCCTACGCGTCTGCAGAAGAATTACATAGCTTCATACAATAATTACGTTGATACTTTTACTTTTGCGGGCCTTAATAATTTTCCTGAAGCAGTGTATCCTTTTTCCAAGACTTCTATCACTATTCCTGCCTCCACTCCCTCTTCTTTCCCCTCTTGCACTGCTTCATGCACCAAGGGGTCAAAGGGCTTTCCTTTTGCGTCTATGGCTTCCACGTGCTGGCTCTTGAAAAAGTCCTGGATCTGGGATTTTACGCGCAAAAGCCCTTGCACGTATTCATTCTGCTTGAGATCGTCTGGAATGCGCAGTTCCGCTATTTCCATATTATCCATCAGCGGAAGCAGTTTCTCAACCAGGGATTCCTTTGCATATTCTTGCATCAAAGAGAGACGCTCTGCTTCTTCTCTCTTGTAATTGATCAGGTCTGCCCGAGCCCGCTGCCATCCAGCCAAGCATTCTTCTTTTTGGCGCTTTATTATTTCCAGTTCCTTGGCCAAATCTGGTTTCTCTTCTGGAGCCGGTTCTATTGGTTTTTCTTCCATACTTCCACAAACGCATCCAACGCACCGATGTTTTTTGGATACGCCATTCTTTTTGGACCCAAGAGCGCAACCAGACCTTTGCCTTGCGGCATATTGCACTCTGCCAGCATAATGCTGAATTCATTTTCTTTTGAAAACGGGTTTTCCCTGCCGATGAATATCTGCACGCGATCTTCTGGATTCAAATTTCCCGCGTATTCTTCAAAATCATTCAAAAAAGAGGTAAAGCTTCTGATGCTTTCTGTTTCTTTAAACTCCGGCTCTTCCAGCAGCTCTTCCCATCCGTCTTTCCATACGATTTCTTTGTTGCCCACGTATATGGCAGCAAGAGCCGAAGAAGCCGCAGCCAAACTCTTTATGCTCAAAGCTGCAAACTCAAGAGCGTCTTGCATGTTTTGCGTGAACAGCTCCTGAAATTGCTCTGTTTCCCTTTTTTCCTTTTGCATGGCTTGATCAACAAAAAACCGGTATCCCATGTCTGTGGGAACCCTTCCTGAAGAAGCATAGGGCTTGTGCAAGAATCCCTGCTCTGAAAGCGCCAGCATTTCGTTTCTCAAGGTCGCGGGAGACACGCCAAAATCATACTCTTGCTCCAGTATTTGGGAACTTACAGGATAGGCAGTGTCAATGTATTCAGACACAATGCTCTCCAGTATATCTTTTTGCCGGTCGGTTAATTCCATCATTTCTAGTATGTTCCAAACAAAATTAGCAGTCAAGGTCTTTGACTGCTAACTTATACAAAAGGCGTGGGGTGAGCCACGCCTCGCGTTTGACTATGACTTGAGCGTCAGTTCGGGCTCCGGAAGGTAGTCACTGTACTGCATCCGGACTTCGAACCCCTGCTCTTTGGCCAAACCATGGGCATACCAGAAGGCCTTTTTGGCCTCCTGCAGCGCGGACTGTACGTCCTTCAACCGTTCCTGCTGCACATGCATGTGGACAACCGCCCCGGCAGCGGTTTCTCCCGCACCGACCGTCCACGATGGACCAGAAACGATCTTCCGCTCCTGCATGGTCAATTCATCAAAGTTCTCCGCAAGACTGCGGAGAAATACATCTACGACCTTCTGATCCGTGGAACGATTGCTCGGGTAAAACCCGAACACGTCCGCGAACTTCTTGTCCTGCGAGATTATCTTCCTCGCAGAAAGAGCTCGACGGCCGTACAAAAAGAGTACAAAACCCGGCAATAGTATGACACCAAACACAGCACTGATCCAAAAAAATGCTTCCATGACCTTCTCCTTCTCCTGTTCTTCAGGAGAAATGCTTGAAAGTGTTCTTTTGCCGTTCTTCGGCAACTTTCAAGTAGCTTGGCGCAAGCAACAGCTCACCCTATTTCTTGTCCAGAGCAACATGCCAACAATGTACAATTCTAGGCATATTGCTCCAGACAAAATGTTCTAAATGTGCAGTGGTACTGTATATAACATATTCATGCATACAAGTCAAGTTTTTTGGAAAATGCGCTGTATGTAAAGAAAACAGGGGTATCCTGAAAATTCAGAATACCCCCCTAAATTTGCGCCTTAAACGCTTATTGCTTCAAAGCCGGGCGAAATGCAAATTTGCTCCCGGCTAGCATTTGTGGGTCCGTGGAACCCAACACAGTCCTTCGCAGAAGAATCCACAATTCTTCTATATGACTGACCTGTGACACCCAGACCTCTCCGCCGGATTCAACCACGACATCTACCCGCGGAGAATACGAAGAACTGTCTGAAGAGGGCGCTACGGAGATCCTAGTTGCCCGAAGTGTACCCAGTTCCCATATGTAGTACACCCCGGCAGCCTTTGACAACTCTGAGGGCAACACCTCCCCTATAACATGCCCAGAAATATGGCCCTCAAGGGTTTGCCGCAGAAATCGCTGCGCAGTTTCCGGGGAATATTCTACATCTGCCCGGATAGCGTTTGTACGCAGAAGCGATTCTTCTCGAAAACCCTCTGTTGCGCTCGTCACCACATCAACCTCAAGGAGATTTACCCGTGGCTCTCCTGCTGTAGGGTACGGTACTGCATGCGACCTTATGACTTCTAGCCATTCTGGGAATGCAGGCGACGGTTCGCTAACCGCCTGTATCTGCATCACCTGTTCGTTCCTCACCAGAGCAGGGAAAATCGCTATAGTCCTTCCAACCATGCTTTCTACGCTGATATTTGGGTAACCGTAATCTACGTAGAAAGCCCGTGCCAGCAAATCACTCA
>CAZWDJ010000004.1:4853-20369 GCA_964632325.1 uncultured Candidatus Saccharibacteria bacterium
GGTTTAATGGGAATGGCGGGTGCGCCATCAATCTCAACCATGTACTCGTGATCTGTTGAAACTTCACGAATAAGGAACACCACTCCTTTGATTTCAAAAAACTCCACCGCTTCCTTTACCGGAAACACCACTATGGCGTCTCCGGCACTATACGACCGGTTCGCGGCATAGCCTAACCCATACCGATTCAGGATACGCTCGATATCCACTTTGTCCCAGTTAGGAACGATTTTGAGAGCGTCTTCCTTCATCTCAGTAGAGTATGCCGGCCACGACTCCTTCTCTAACAAGAGAGAATCAGCTGGTATCCCCATCTGTTCAGCAACTTCTGCCGATATACGAGACATTGAAATGACGACCCCCGAACCCGGCGCAGGCCTGAAGGGCAAAGCCTTTTCCGAAAGCGAAAAGGACAAAACGTACGGCTCTTCCGATGCCGGCTGAACAGATATGGCATCATCCTTAGTGATCGTCTGCAACAACGCAAACACGAATACGCCTATCAAAACAAGCACTGCAACCGTCGTGGACCCGATGATAGCCCATTTTCCATAACTCATTGTTTGCCCCCTCCTTTTTGGGGCTCGCACACTCTGCTTTTTCAACGAACGTACCATTCTTTTACAGTATAATCTATCTTTTGTCAACTCCTTCGCAATAGTTCAGGACCAATGTGGATAGTTGAGTTTTTTGATTTCTTCTGGCATGGTATACTATTGTAATGCACAAGATTGTCCAAAGCGACAAAACCACCTGGGTGGATATCCAAAACCCTACAAGGGAAGATATTCAGTTTTTGAAAGAACGGTTCAACTTCCACACCCTGGTCATGGAAGAACTCATCCCCCCTATTTGGCGCACAAAGGTGGAAGTATTCCCCGATTACCTTTTCTTGGTATTGCACTATCCCGTGTATAACAAAGAACTGCGGGAAACAAGGCCCCAGGAATTAGACATTTTGATCACCAAAGACACAGTCATTACCAGCCATTATTCTTCCATTCTGCCTATCAAATATCTCTTTGACCGATGCAATCTCTATCCTGAACGCAAAATAGCATATATGGACGGAGGCGCAGGCCAGCTTTTGTACCATATTCTAAACGAGCTATGGGAAAGCAGCATTTTGAAACTGACGCGCATCAACAAAAAGCTTGATGAAATTGAAGAAGCGATCTTCAAGGGCCAAGAAGCAAAGATGCTTAAAGAAATCTCTTTTACCAAAGCAGACATCATTAATTTTTTGAGGATTGTGGTGCCCCAGGGAGAGATATTTGAATCTCTGAAAACAGAGGGTGTCGCGTTTTTCGGCTCATACATTGAGCCGTATCTCAACCATTTGATCGGGCACTGGAGCCAGGTGAAAAACGATCTCCAGTCGTACAAAGACACGATCCGTGCCCTGGAAGAAACCAACAATTCCCTTCTCGCGCACAAAACCAACGAAATCGTGCGCATCCTGACGCTGTTCTCGGTTATTGTTTTGCCGCTCATGATTCTTTCCCAGATTTTTGGGATGAACGTCAATCTTCCGTTTCTGGAGGATCCAAGAAATTTCTGGTACGTCATCAGTTTGATGATCCTGGGAACATTCGGAATGGCGGCATACTTTAAGAAAAAGAAATGGATGTGAAGAAAATAACGCTTGCCGCTGGATTCTCAATCATTGCAGCAATGGGCCTACTTGCTTTTCTTTCTATGAAGCAAGATGCCTTGACGTATGACGAACTTGCGCATATTGGCGCAGGATACTCGTATCTCGCAAAACATGACTACAGGATAAACCCGGAGCACCCTCCCTTGATCAAAGATCTTGCTGCAGTTCCCCTGCTGTTCCAGGAGCTGAACTTTCCCGACTACAACCCAAGCTGGACTCAAAACAAACAAGCGCCCGAATGGTGGGTGCAGTTTGATCTGGGCAGAGATTTCTTGTTTTACTCGGGAAATGATCCAAAAGACATCATCTTTTGGTCAAGGGTTCCCATGATCGGAGTCTTGATACTGCTTGCCTTGTTTTTCTTTATGTGGGCCATTAAGCTTGGAGGAAACTTTGCAGGCACTGTTGCTCTCGTGCTGCTTGCGTTTTCCCCCTCGTTTCTCGCGCATGGAAGACTGGTCACTACCGATGTCGGGGCCTCATTAGGAGCTTTGGTTGCCTTGTATTTCTGGATAAAATTCTTGAACAACCCTTCTATGCTCGGCATTTTTGCCGCAGGCCTTACATTCGGCCTGGCAATGCTCATGAAATTCAACTTAATGCTGCTTGTTCCGACATTTGCCGTTATGACGCTTGCGTACGTCTTTACGCATTTCCATGAAAAGCGGCTGCAAGCTCTGTTCGCGTACATTGCAAAAGCAGCTTTCGCAGGCATTATTGGATTGGTGCTCGTGGTAGGCCCATTTTACCAGTTCCATATCGCAAACTATCCCAAAGAAAGGCAGATCAGAGACACTGCGGCAGACCTTTCTCCTGGCGGCATCACTATGCAAGAACGGATTACCCTGCAAATGGCAGAATACGAGCCCTTACGGCCCCTTGCGCAATTTTTCCGGGGCATTCTCATGGCTCTCCAGCGGGGGACCTTTGGCAATACCGTGTATTTCCTGGGAGAAATTTCAGCTTCCGGCTGGTGGTATTACTTCCCTGTCATCTTCTTTGCCAAAGAACCTTTGGCTTTGTATTTCATCCTTCTACTCGGAGTTATCGGAGGGATATTAACGCTCAAAAAAACCAGGAACTGGATGCAGCATAATTTTGCCATTTTCAGTTTCTTGGTATTCATTGCCATATACTGGGGCTTGGCAATGACTGGAAAACTCAACATCGGAGTTCGCCATCTACTTCCCACGCTTCCACTTTTCTATCTCATCGCGGCTTGGGGCATATCCCATGGAATGAAATACCTGCACAACAAAAAGAAAATATTCGCCTATGGGCTCTTGTGCCTTTTGACTGGGTGGTTTGCGTTTTCATCTTTGTCTTCTTTTCCCCACTTCATCTCCTACTTTAACGAACTTGGAGGAGGGCTCAAGCAAGGATACAAAACAGCAGTGGATTCAAACTACGATTGGGGCCAGGATTTTTACCGATTGCTGGAGCTGGTCAAACGCTACGACATCCAAAAACTCTCGCTGGATTATTTTGGAGGAGAAAATCCCCGATACTGGCTCAAAGAAAAATACGTACAGCTTGATCCAAAAAATCTCGCAGAACCTCCCAAGGGCTGGGTTGCGGTTTCCGTTAACCAGCTTCAGGGAGGAATCGCAAAGCCGGTTCCTGGATTTGACCAGCAGACCGGATACTACGACTGGCTCAAAGACAAAACGCCTGTAGACAAAGCGGGAAATTCTATTTTCCTCTATTATCTTGAGTAATAAAAGCAGGACACATAGTGTCCTGTAATTTTTGCACCCTATTTTTCGACGGGCGCTATTTTGATCTGGGGGACATCGATATTCAAGGGCTGGTCGGACACGGTCGTTTTGAACCGAGTCTCAACGAGCGCGTTCGTTGCGGCGTCAAACCAGAACCAGGCATCGCATGCACCAGATGCCCCTGTTCCTCCATAGTAAACTCCGTCTAAAGACGGAGCATCCCGCAAGACACCACCGTAGATAGTCTTTGTTTCAGACAAAAAATTGCAGGCATTCTGCGGCTTATTCTTTGCCACGTAATAAGCCGAGTATGAGCCAGAATCAGTCTGAATGTATACGTACCACGGCCCAGGTCTTGCTTGACGTCGCGTGAACTCCACCAAATCCTTCCGCAAAGGAAAATCTGATGGAACTGGTATCGGATACAGTGCTTGGGCTTGCAGAAAAATCTCTTCTCGAGTCTCTACATTCTGCAAGTAGACCTTATTTCGATCCTCCGAGCACGTATCCTCTGCCCCCATGAATAGAAGCGCCAGTAGAAGAAAAAGAACAACGACTTCTAGCTTCCGCATGACGTTCTGTATCCTTTCTCCCACGGAGTTGCGGGAATTTGGTATGGCAGGTTTGAATCTCGGAATTGCCCGGCGGTGTAGTCTTTCCGAGCATTCCCATTGTATTCCTCGATGAGACCTGCACGATGCCCCATCAGCCCAGCGATATTCGTTTGGATCCTACCGCGCTGAAAAGCATCTCCAGTTGCCTCAAGCTGCGCGGTTTGAGCGTCAAGAGACGCTTCATCGGTACGGACAGCGGCGCACAGATCAAAGAAATGGTTGTAATTGACTATACGGCTGGCTCCTGATTGGATCTGCTCATTTGCGTCGAGAGCTCCGCTCGGACCGGCCATATAGTATCGCAATACCATGCCACCGCCTATCACCGCAACAATACCAAACACAACCCAAAAAACAGTCAGCGCACTTCTCATGGAACACCCTCCTTGCCTTGACTCCAGATAAAATCTAAAAGTAGCTGAGCAGTATCATACTGGGTATTGAATAAAATGTCAAGAATTTGTTCGGGAGCTACTCGCGGTATTTAATATACGCCTGGTCGCCGAACCGCAATTCAATATAGTCCAGATTTCCTCTTTGCGCAGAAGAGATTTTTTTATCGATCACCGCTTCAAGCTTCGTAAACTGCCAGGAAGCGTCGCCTTTGGGATTCGTGTAGGCCTGCCATCCTTGAGAAGATTTCCAGTGGATTCTCGTGTCTGAAAGCAAAGACAAAGAATGGAACTCCACGCCTTCTTCTCTCAATATACGAGAACTTTCTATACTGTTTTTGAATAAAACAGCAAAAGAAAGCAACTCCCCTTCCAAAGCTTTTTGGCCTAGGGCAACTGATGATTTTTCAATGTAATCGTATATGACAAAATCTTTTGCAGCAGGATCTTTCTTTTCAAATACCACTCCTTCTTTATCCATAGAAAAACATACGCTTTGCGCACTGCACCACACGGCAATTTCTTTGCGCTCTCGCAAAACAACTTCAACTGTCC
Organism: uncultured Candidatus Saccharibacteria bacterium; assembly: GCA_964632325.1. Lineage (GTDB taxonomy): Bacteria > Patescibacteriota > Minisyncoccia > Minisyncoccales > UBA10102 > JACOVZ01. The sequence continues at coordinate 9,790 of CAZWDJ010000004.1, forward strand.
GTTTGAACGTACGGCGTACATCTACCTCTCCAACAAGGGGAAAACTAGAAAGAATGTCTTGCTCTGCTGTCCCAGGAGCAAAAAGAGCCAAGCTCGTAGTATGCCACGGGCCAAATTGCCTTGCGAGCGCATTCTCAACGTAGGCCTGCACCGCCTTGGCAAGTTCTTGATTGGCTCCTTGCACCGCCACTTCTTTGGCTTGCACAAAAGGAGAAAATACAACCAAAAACACCAATGCTCCAAAAAGCTTGCTTGCAATGAATGTAATCCAAAAGAGTTTGTACCGGTAAAAGGGTTTCCTTTTGCGAGGCCGCTTATAGGTTTTTCGTGCCATGCTTACAAATGCCTCTTTACTTTTCGCATATATTCAAGCGCTCTGACAGGCCAATACTTCCATGATACAGGGAGATCCTGCGTTTGCACATATTCATGCGCGCTTCCCCCGAATCCCATTTTAAAAAGCGTGGGGCCTGCCCAAGGATGATTGGGATGGGTTTTTGGATCCACATATCCCCAAAAATCATACATCATGCATCCTCTTTTTTTTGCCTCTTTAATCGCTTCCCACTGCAAAAGATACGGCAAAGAAAGCTTTGCGTATTGAGGAAGGGAAATCGCATGGTGGTAAAACCCGATTCCAGACCAAAACACCACAAACGACCCTGCTGCAATTTCTCCTTTGTATTTTGCCCAAAACAGCGCAACCTGGTTGTCCCTGGCAAAAGATAAAAACTCGTTTTCCAAGTACTCTCTGGAAAACGGAATAAACTGCTGGCGCTCTGACACCTGATTGTGCAGTTCGCTGAAGCGCCCCACGTCTTGAATGTCGGCAGTGAACGATATTGCAATATCAGGATTTTCCTGCGCCTTGCGGATAAGGTAGCGGGTTGTCTTTCGCATTCCTTTGAATAATTCATCTGCTGAAGGAGAAATATCCAACTTCCAGGACGCTTCAGGATGGGTTTGCAAAGGAGCCCTGTGAAGCGAAAAACCCTTAAACAAGGATATCGTATCCTGGCTTCTCTGCCACACGGGATTTATTCTGGCAAAGCTTGCTCCTTCTTGCCGCGCAATACGCTTCAATTCAGACACCAAGGACCGCACAACCAAATTGCGGTCATGCTCCCCTATTGGACCATGGGGAACGAGTAAAAATGTCCCTCGTTTTGCCTGCACCTTAATGATTTGCGCGGCTCCTGCCTGACGCCCATTTTGGAAAAATCCAAGCCGCCATACGTTTCCTCGCGTTTTGGTTTGGAATTCTCCCCAATTCCACGACTGCAAAAACGTCCGCTCCCTGCACGAAGAGACGAACGCTTCCCATTGCGTTTTATCGGTAATTTCTCTAACGTCCATGGAATTGAATGAATTCTACCACATACAAAGCATCCACCACTCGTATGCCAATGTGCGTAGGCAGGTTAAGAGTTTTTTGGGCAAGTGCTTCGGCAGTCTTGCACGAACCTTGAACATACCCTATGGATTCCAAAATGGTATCTTCCGGCGCAATTGGGCTTGTATACCAGTCTCCCAAAAGCAGATTACGCTTCCACGCCTTGCTGATAACCGAGTGGGCCTTGGCATGGAATACCGGAAAACGCAGATACACCGGAGTCCTTTCGGGAAACCGCCTAGGAAAAGAATAGGCGGTGCCTTGCAAAGCCCGCTCGTAGTGCTGGGCAATGGCGTTGCGGTGGGCATTGAGCTGGCCAAGTTTTTCAAACTGCGCCAACGCAAGAACAGCTTGCGCATTGGGCAAGCGCTTTGGGAAATATGCGGGCTTTACTCCCCTCTTTTCCTTCCAATGCACTGCTTTTGAAAGCAAATGAAGCATCTGGAAAAGCACCAAAACATATTTCCCAAAAACACCGTATGAAGGAAGAATCAGCCAGTTCATGAGAATAGGATGCAGCAACTGCTGCTGTATCCAAAACAAAGAAGGATATCCTGTTTTTTCCTGATACTCTTTGAGTTTTGCTCCCAAGACAGGATCACTGGTGGTTGCCATACCTCCGTACACGGAAGAAATAATTTTGTCCCGGGAAAAACTGAAGAACGCGGCTTTGCCAAATGTTCCGACTTTTTTCCTCTGGTATTCTGCTCCCAATGCATGGGCGCAGTCTTCAATCAAGACAAGATTGCGGCGTTTGCACACGTCCTGGATTGCCTTGAGATCCGCGGGCATGCCAAACGTATGCTGCACGATAACAGCTCTGCTTTTTTTGGTTATTTTCTCCTCCAGATCCTTGACATTGATATTCAGATCATCCTGGTTGCAATCTCCATACACGGGTTTGAACACTGCCCATCGCACCTAATTAGCTACTGCGTTGCACCTGAACGCCTGCAGAAGAATCTCGTCACCCCTTTCAAATCCCAGACAAGAAAGAATCGCCAGCAAAGAAGAACGCCCGCTGTTGAAAGAAACCGCAAAGGAAGCCCTAAGATACGCTTTGAACGCGTCTTCCAGCTTCTCAATGTATTTTCCCTTTTTCCATTTCCAGGGCTGAAAAAGCAAACGCAGCGCAAGAGAAACATCCTGTTTATCTGTATTTGGAGAAAGAGAAATGGAAATCGGCCGTAGCATGTCTTAGAAATCTTGCGCGCGCAAAGGCCCTCTGCCCTCCAAGAGCACCGCGTCTCCTGCGCGCGCCTCGCGTATTATCTTTTCCAGTATTTCTTGCGGATTTCTCATGAAAACAATTTTGCTTGAACCTGCCCGTATATCTTCAAAATGCTCTTTGGAGGTAATAATTGCCAAGTCGCATACCTCCCGTATCTTTACTCCAAGACGCCTGTGCACGTCTTTTGATGACGCTCCCAACTCAATCAAGCATGGCATGACCAATATCTTTTTACCAGGCCAAATCTTCAGATATTCCAGCGCCGAAAGAACGCCGTCTGGATTTGCGGAATACGTGGAATCAACAACGGCAAACCCTTCTTTTGCCTTGTATATTTTCATTGTTCCCAGCTCTTGGGGCATTTCTCTGATTCTTTGGGCAATTTCAGAAAGCTGCATACCCAATGCCTTTGCGCCCGCAATCGCAAGTAAAAGATTGTCTATATTGTGCCCCCCTGCAAGGGGCGCCTCAGCGAATTCCTGCTCTCCTTTTCTTGTTCTTGCAAAAAATGAAACTTTCTCCTGTTCCACCTTAACGCTATGCGCAGAAATATCCATGCCTTCTCCCATTCCGCACAACACTTTCTTTTTCAAAGAAGTTTGGATGTACAAATTTTTGGCATGGATATTACTGCCATTGAAAATTGCTATGCCATCTTCGGGTAAAGCGTCTACCAATTCCCGCCCCCCTTCCGCGCTCAACAGATTCTCCATAGAACCAAAAGTTGCAAGATGCTGTTCGTTGGCTCCCGTAACAATCCCGACGCTTGGCTTTGCAATGCCCGCGAGCAGCGCGATTCCGCCCTTTCCGTATGCGCCCATTTCGCATACGAATACTTGATAAGACTCATCAAGCTCGTTCAAAATGCACTGCGAAATGCCGATTTCCGAATTTTGGTGTTCCCTTGTTTTTAACACTTTGAATTTTCCAGAAAGAATAAACGATAGAAACTCTTTTGTTGATGTTTTACCAAAACTTCCGGTAATGCCAACGACTTTCAGTGCTGGAAACCGCATGCGCTTTTGTTTTGCCTGTTTCACGATTCTATTCCTTCCCAGCACAAAAATCGGCTGGAATAAGAGTACAATCAGAGAAACAATGAAAGGCAACAGCAAATCGTATGCCAATACCGCAACAAAAGGATTTATTCTCAACTTCCAAGCCGGCAGTAAATAGCCGAACAAAACAAAAACTAAGAAAACAAGTGTCAAAGCCGTGACTGCAAGACGTAAAAGCACAATCTTCTTCGTGGGGACAGGAAGCAAAAGAGCTCCTTTCAGCATGCGCCTGAATAAGAGGACCGTTTCAAGAAGATACACTCCAAGAAATGCTGCAAGCCAGCAGAGAAATAGGAATAGTGCTATTTTCTCTTTTCCAGAAGGATCCAGTATGCCAGCAGCAAAAGGGAGGAGGAACGCAGACGCAATCAATGCAAGTTTTGCAAAAACAGAGGGATTCAAAAAAAGTCTCTTTCCCTGCTCGGTCCTGAAGTGGTCAATAAATCTGCCGATATGGTAGTTTTTAAGCTGCCATAGGTATAGCCAAAAAGAAATGCTTTTTGCAGTATGCAAAAGCCACGGAATAAAGAAAAGTATCATTTGCTCAAAAATTTCAATATGATTTCGTGCAGTTTGCTGGGAACCTCCCTATACAGCAAATGGCCTGCTCCGGAAATAACCTGGAGTTCTGCGTGGGGAATTTCTCGCTTGAGCGCATAAGCGTCTTGGATAGGCGTTGCCTTATCCTGATCCCCCCAAACCAAAAGCGTAGGAACCTGAATTCCGGAAACCTCTGAAAACATACCCTGCCTTAAGACTTTTTCCCTGACCTGTTTCATAATGCCCTGCGAATATCTCCAATCCCCTGTTCCCACGATTTTGTAAAAAACTCTTCCTGCCGCGTCTTGAAACAAAGAAAAGGGCCAAAACGAAAGCGCGGCATTGCCCAGCTTGGCAATCATCCACAACACTTTCTTTTTTGCGGTTGGCTCCTTCCGTATAACAGCTGCTCCGCACAAAATCAGCTTTTTCACCCTTTCAGGATGAATCAAAGCTACCTTAGACGCAACCTGGCCGCCAAAAGAATGGCCAAGTAAAAAGAAGTTTTGGAACCATATTTCATCTGCAAAACGCAGGGCCCACTGGGCATATTCGTCAACTCCCCAGGCAGTGTACGGCGGAGGCGTCTTGCCAAAACCAGGAAGATCGGGTGAGGCAACTTTGTATCCTGCTTGCGAGAGCGCGGTTATCATATCAAGGTATCCGTCAGATCCCCTGCCCCATCCATGCAGAAGCAAAAAAGGCGTTCCCAGCCCTGCAAGCTTGTAGCTCACGGAAACGCCGTTTAGCAATAGTGTTTGTTCAGATACTTGACTTTTTGATATTTCCATGCTATTATTATCACGGCACTTAACCTAGGAGGAGGAAAAAAATGCTGAAGAGTTTGTGGTATTTCGTTCGCTACGTTGAGATTCACGATGCTGTATCTGACAGTATCGTGAGAAAAAAGACTCCCGGCGAAATGCTGGGAATCCTTTGGGGATTCCCCGCCTTCACCGTATTCGTGGCTATGGTCATCATAGCCACGATCATCAAGGACTTGGCAAGCTAACCACGTTTGCCAAGCTCCAAGGCCGAGCTGAAATCAGCTTGGCCTTTTGATTTCCTTTATTCCCATATATTCTTGCAATGCTTTGGGAACTTTCACGCTTCCGTCTTTTTGCTGGTAATTTTCCAAAATCGCAATCACGGCTCTCCCTATGGCAAGAGCTGTGGCGTCATTCATGTGCGCAAACTCAACTGTATTGTCTTTCCTCCTTACCTTGATATTCAATCTTCTTGCCTGGAAATCCTGCATCAAGTCTGCTGAATGGGTTTCGCGGTATTTCCCTTGGCCTGGAAGCCATGTTTCAATGTCTATCTGCCTGGCATCTGGCTTTCCCATGTCTCCTGTGCATACGTTAACCACCTGATATGGAAGCTCCAGCCCCTGCATAATATGTTCTTGCAAAGCAACCAGAAATTCCTGCTCTTTTAGGGAATCCTGGGCAAAGGTGAATGTTTCCATTTCCAATTTATCAAACTGGTGCACCCGTAAAATGCCCTTGGTATCTTTGCCGTGTGATCCTGCCTCTCTTCTAAACGACGAAGAAAAACCAAGGTACCTGATAGGCAAATCTTTTTCGTTCATCGTTTCATCCATATGCAAGGGGCCTAGGGTATGTTCTGCGCTGCCGATCAAATACAGGTCGTCTGCGGGAAGATAATACCGCTCGTTTTTATCTTGCTCTGTAAGCCGCCCCATTTTCCTGAACACTTCAGGGCGTATCATGACAGGCGGGAATACGGGAATAAAGGGCTTTGCGGAATATCCTTTTTCAACAGAATCTGCCAGCTTTTTCAGCTCCTTTTCTGAAGTGCATATCTTCAACACATACTGCATCAACGCAAACTCAAGCAACGCGGCTCCTCCTTTTAAATACGCAAATCGAGTCCCCGCAACCTTTCCTGCGCGAGCAATATCTACAACATCCAGCGCTTCTCCCAAAGCCACGTGGTCTTGCGCGGGAAAGTCCATGCTTTTGGGCTTGCCCCAGGAACGGATGACTTTGTTTTCTGTTTCATCCTTGCCCACTGGAACGTCGTCCAAAGGGATATTGGGGATCTGATACAACAGCTCTTGCAGCTTTTCGTCTGTACTCTTCAATTCCGGCTCCTTTGCCTTGATTGCTGACTTTATTTCTTGCGCCTGGGCAATATGTTCTCTTCCAAGCTTGCCCTGCTGGGCGCGCAGCCCTTCAATTTCCTGCAAAAGTTTCCGCTTCTGCTGATCCAAATCCAAAACTGCGTCAATGTCGCAATCAACCTGTTTTGCTCTGCAGGCCTCTTTCACCTTTTCTGGGTTATTTCTGATAAGCTTGATATCTAACATATGTTATGCGTTTTTTCTTGCTGCGAGAGCAAACACAAGAAAATATGTATCCAAATCCTTTAATGATGTTTGGTATGCCTCGTTCCCAAATGCTGCGTGACAAAACAACTCTCTTGCGCGCGCTATTTCCCGCAGTCGCCCCTGGGAACGCCATCGTGGATCTTCCATAGTAAGGTCAAAAAGCTCTAAGGCCCGCTCTGCGGCTTTCTGGGAATTCTTCGCATTTTTGCCTTGCCAGGATAAAGTTCTCCCTACCTCGCTTCCAATGTTTCCCATTTGTTCTAAAATAGAAAGCTTGAACCATGACCCTATAGCTGCGTTGGTATGATATTGCGCTTGCATACTCATTCTTGAATTAACGAATACACGATTTTCTTAATTTTTTCCCGTATTGCTTCATCTTCCACTCCCCGAGTACGATTACCAAATCCTGGCTTTAAATTTACCATAGAATCAAACTCAATCCATTGCTCTTTTGACTCATCAACTCTCAAGTTAATACCCCATGTATGCTCTCTCTTTGAACCTTCCTTTTCCATGAGCAACGCTTCTTCATCTGCATGGAACTCCCCGCCTAAAGCCATAATCCCTTTTTCCACGTCAACAACCGCTTTCACAAAATCTCCAAGCGTTTCTTCCTCTATTTTTTTGATCTCCGCCCGTGAAATCGGCTGTTTTACAATCTGCATGTTCATAGATTTATTTCTTTGGCTTCATGGTAGGAAACAAAATGACTTCCCGCAATGAATGGGAGTTGGTCAACAACGCCACTAACCGGTCAATGCCCATGCCAAATCCCGCGGCAGGAGGCATGCCGTATTCCAACGCTTCCACAAAATCCTCGTCCATTCTTTGGGCATCTCCCAGGCCTTTGCGGAATAAAGATTCTTGCTCTTCAAACGTCTTGCGCTGAATCATAGGATCGTTCTGCTCTGAATAGGCATTGACCAGCTCCCATCCCCCTGCCGCCAAGAGCTGAAACGATTCAGCTTTTTGCGGATGCTCTTTTGATTGTTTTGCCAACGGTTTCATTTCGCTTGGATGATGAATGACAAACACAGGATCCCACAGCTTTGGCCGTATGACCTTTTTATATATAGCATCCTGGATCCTTGCTTTGCTGAATGTATTTTCAATACTTGCGCCCAATTCCTTGGCTTTCTCCAGCAACGCTTCTCTGTTAAGCGCTTCAATATCCAGATTTGCATGCTTTAAAAACAGCTCTGCATACTCAACCCTGGGCCAGGGAGTTTTAAAATCTATCTCTTTGCCCTCATACACAATTTTTGTGGTGCCAAATACTTCTTTGAGCAGATACGAAAACATGCGCTCGGTCAATTTCATCATGTCTTTGTAATCTGCGTACGCCCAGTAAAATTCAAGCATGGTAAAATCTGGATTATGCTGCCTGTCTACCCCTTCGTTCCGAAACACCCTCCCTATTTCGTATACCTTTTCAAGTCCTCCAACCAGCAGACGCTTCAAAGGAAGCTCAAGCGAAATACGAAGATACATGTCCAAGTCAAACGCATTGATATGCGTGGCAAAGGGCTGGGCATCGGCTCCCCCATAAATATCCTGAAGAATAGGGGTTTCAACCTCCAGGAATTCTTCCTTGCCTAGAAACGCCCTAAGGGTTTGGATAATCCTTGCTCGCTGCTGGAAAATCTTCCTGACTTCCGGGTTTGAGATCAAATCCAAATATCGTTTGCGGTATCTTTCTTCAACATCCTGCAAGCCATGCCACTTTTCAGGCAAAGGAAGCAAAGACTTTGCAAGCATTTTACAGTCTGCTACTTCAATGGTTTTCTCTCCTCTTTTTGTTTCAAAAACGATTCCTCGAACTTCCGCAAAATCGCCAATATCAAAATGATCCAGGAAAAAACGGTATGACTTCTCCCCCACCCTGTCGTTTTTGATATATGCCTGAAGGGAACCTGTCTGGTCTTCAATATTAAAAAAGGTGGATCCGCCGTGTTCCCTGATGCTTTTTATTCTCCCTGCCGCTATCACCTCTTTTTCAGACTTTTTCAAAGATGCAAAATCTTCCAGGATTTCAGCTGTGGTATGCGTGCGCTTTGACGATGCAGGATATGCTAAAAACCCCGCTTTTTGCAAAGATCCAAGTTTTTCCATCCTTTCTTTTTTGATCTGGTCAATCGATGTCATATGCTCAAATCCTACTGCATTTTCCCCTTTTGGTCAAAACAAACTCCCCCACCATAATACAAATTTGCACTATAGTATGAAATTGTATTATAGGGAGATTTCCTCAATAAGGAATATGCGGACATAGGGATCTAAGCTATTTTTTTGGAGAAACACTTCTGTTTCCTTTTCAACATCATATGGACATACCCATACGCTATCTTGCACATATTCATACCCAAAAGAACGCAGAGTAGATCGCAATGTATTACGAAGCTTCTTTTTTTCTTCTGGGATGTCAAAAATGATCATCTGCCATTTTCCATCTTTTCGCTTTGGTTGCAGATTAAGTTTTCGCTGAATGCGCAACACACGCATATTGCCCTTTTTCGTTAATAAAATTCCGCGTTTCCCCTGCAACTGCTCAACGCGAATGTATCCTTTTTGCTTTAGATAATAAATAACTTGAGAAAAATACTTCTCGTGTCTCTGTGATTTTATTTTGCGCCGAATTTCAGACAATTCGGGAGAAACAGCATTTTTAAGAGATCCCGGATTAAACGAATTGTACGCCTGATCAATTTTATTGAGAAAAGTAAAAACACTCCACAAAATTTGATCGGTAATCGGCAATTTCATGTCACTTCCATTATATAACAAAAATCGACTATAGCAAGATTTTGTTATATTCATTGCACGATACTAGATAAAATGAAAAATAGACAAGTAACAGGCAGCATCTACTTTGGATATTTGGCAAATAAAACGCCTGCCAACAATATATCTGCTGGCAGGTAGAAAGTGTCAAAACAAACCCATATAAAAGGTAAAGCGGCTGGGACAAGTGGGGTGTCCCAACCGCTCTTTCATTACTTAATAGCTAATAAGGGCTCGCGGAGGTAGTCCTCATAGCTGGGCTTAACCGAAAAACCAGAAATCGCCGCGCTGTCATAGGCTCGGTAGAACTCGGCCTTAGACAGCGCTACAAGAGCATCCATTTCCACGGTATGGGATCGATCAAGACCCCTCCGGGACTTTTCCTGCCACTTAAATGCTGTACTCATGCGCATGGCAAGAATAGTTAAGGTAATCCCAACCCACTCCCCCTTCCACGCATCCTTTTGGTAATAGACGCTGGGATCGCACCCGAAGATAGATCGGAAGAGTTCGACCTTCTTGTGTTGGATCTCCAGGGTACGAATTTCCTCCTTCCTCTCCTTGCGCGCTCGGATAGTATTTAGCACCCGGTCGTGCAAATACTTCCATGCGAACCAAGGAGCAATGCAGAGAAAAATCAGTACCCACTTCTTCCTACTTTGGCCGGCGATGCGCTCCAGCGCATCGTGCTTGTACCTCACGGCGAGAAAGCTCGCCGCGGTCCATACGAGCAAAAACCCAACGATAACGAGATACAACATTTTTATCCCTTCTAGGCAGGTGCCTCCTGCCTATGCCGGTGCCTCCGGCTGGATTTTAAAGTACCGAACAACACGCATCAAGAACCCACTTTTCTTGAGTTTTAATTTAATACCATACTAATGCACAAAAGTCAAGTATTTTGTAATAGAAAACGGCTGGATATACTCAAGCCGTTAGGGACTTTCAATTGGAACAATCCTTGTTCCAATCCAGCGCAAGATGCCCCAGAAAATGCGCGCATACAGCGAAATTACGTTGTAACCAAGCAACACATGCTTCCAAGATGCTTGCCCGATACCTCTCTCAAGGGGAAACACATACGCTTCTTGTACCATAACAATCAGGAAATCTCAAGAATTTTGTAGGTTGTTTTGCCTTGAGGAGTTTTGATAACCAAAGAATCCCCTTTTTTCTTTCCAAGCAAACCAGAACCCAAAGGCACTTCCGCGGAAATCCTGC
>CAZWDJ010000004.1:20379-21392 GCA_964632325.1 uncultured Candidatus Saccharibacteria bacterium
GACCGTAAACAGGACTTTTTCTTTGCCTTCCTGCATAGTAACTGTTGAGCCGATAGACACTGTTTCCTTAGAAGTTGAAACCGCAACAACAGAGGCGCTTGCAAGCATATCTTCAAGCTCCGCAATCCTTCTTTCTAAAAACTCTTGCTGTTCTCTCGCGTCGTGATAATCAAAGTTTTCGCTCAAATCGCCAAATGCGATCGCTTTTCTTAAGCGATCTGAAATCTCCCTGCGTTTCACGGTTTTTAGCTCTCCAAGCTCTTTTTGCACCTTTTCCAGGCCTTCTTTGGTAATGTAGTTTGTCATACGCTTATTGCGCAAAATACCACTCAAGCACGTCTCTTGCAACAGGAAGAGTTGCGACATTCCCTTCAATCACGTCTTCCACCACTACCACAAGCACGATTTCAGGATCATTATAGGGCGCAAACGCTGCGGTCCAGCTGTACAAATAGTCCTTGCCGTCTGCGGTTTTCCTTCCAGTTTGGGCGGTTCCTGTTTTTGCTCCTGACTTTGTGGGAAAGGTATTGAGCCAGCCGGAAGCCGATCCGTTGCTTACCGTCCTTCTCATCCCCTCTCTTACCGTTTGTATATTCTCCTTGCTTGCAATCTGTTCCTGCAAAACCACAGGAGCAAATTCTTCAATCACTTCTTTTTTGCCGTCTATAATCTGGTATGCCAACTGGGGCTTTAAAAGCTTGCCTCCGTTCGCAATGGCGCTCACGGCTGTTGCAACCTGCAAAGGGGTGGCTGCAAAAGCGCCCTGGCCTATAGACAAGTGATAGGTATCTCCAAGCCGCCAGTTCTTGTCAATAACAGGCAAAATGCCTGCTCCCTCCCCCGGAATATCAATGCCCATTAAGCTGCCCCACTGGAATTTCTGCAGATATTCCTTGATTTTTGCAGGACCCAGCCCTTTTATTTTCTCATACCCTCCGCCTACGATATAGAAGAAGGGGTTGACTGATTCTGCTATGGCGCGCTTCACATCCGAATCTCCATGATACGTCCAG
>CAZWDJ010000005.1:0-21022 GCA_964632325.1 uncultured Candidatus Saccharibacteria bacterium
AAGCTGAAAGCATTGAATCTCCTCTGGCAAAGATTGCCGAAGTTCAGGAGTTGGTTGTGCAAGAGCAAGAGGAGGAGCAGGAACTGCTTGTTGCAAGCGTGGAGCAGAGCGCCTCGTCTCTCCCCGTGAGAGGAATTGCGTTTGCGGTCCTTGCGGGGTTTGCGATTTTCATGCTTGCGGGAGGAACCAAAACATTGGTGCTGGGCGCAAGAAAGCTTTTTGCAAAGGCGTAATTCTGGTATGCTATACCAATGATCTATCTTGGTTCAGACCACGCAGGATTCTATTTGAAAGAAGACATCAAGGCGTATCTTGCGTCAAAAAGCATGCAGACAAAAGATCTTGGCCCTTTTGAACTTCAGCAAGACGATGATTATCCTGATTTCATTCTGCCTCTGGCGCAGAAAGTCAGCCAGGATCCAGGTTCCAGGGGCATTGCGTTGGGAGCTTCGGGCCAAGGAGAGGCGATTGCGGCAAACAAAGTCAAAGGGATTCTTGCGGCAGTGTACTACGGAGGGCCGCTGGATATCGTGAAGCTTTCCCGTGCGCACAATAACTCCAATATTCTTTCGTTGGGAGCCCGATTCTTAACCAGCAAAGAGGCGATTCTTGCGGTGCAGACATGGCTGGACACTTCTTTTGAAGGAGGGAGGCATGAGCAGCGGATTGAGAAAATCAAGCAGGCCGAACGCTGATGCAAAAAGTGTTTCCCGCGATTTTGACCAAGGATCCCGAAGTGTTGAAAAAAGACCTCGCGCTGTTCAAAGATCAGGCGCGTTGGATCCATATTGATATTATGGACGGCATATTCGTTCCCAATACGTCTGTCAGTATTTTTGAGCTGGGAACGGCGTATGAATATTTCAATTTGGAATTCCATTTAATGGTTAAAGATCCTGCCAAATATTTTGAGGACTGCAAAGAGGCAGGGGCAAAGCGCGTGGTATTCCATGCTGAATCAGCAGGCGGTCTTAGCCAAACCATTGAAAAAGCAAAGGCGTATCCATTTCAGGTTGGCATTGCGTTGAATCCCGAAACACGCGCGCAAGACATCCTTCCCTACGCAAAATCCATTGTCAGCGTGCTTATTATGGGCATTCATCCAGGATTCCAGGGCAGGGAGTTTCTTGCGTCTACGTTTGAGACAATACAAGAGATAAAGAAGAATGCTCCCAATCTTCTTGTTGGCGCAGACGGAGGAGTGGGAAAAGACAATATCAAAGAGCTCTTTGCAGCAGGCGCAGAGTATGTTGCGGTGGGAAGCAATGTTGTGCAGCAGCAAGACCCCCTGCAAGCTTTCAGAGAGTTTGAAGAAATGGTACAATCGTACTAATCATGGATACTCTTGAGCTTCAGAAGATCGCAAACCACGTCCGTCAAGACATCATCAAGATGCTTCTGAAGGCGGGATCCGGGCATTCTGCAGGCCCATTGGGCATGGCAGATATTTTTACCGCCTTGTATTTTGCAGTCATGAAGCACGATCCTAAAAATCCTTTCTGGGAAGAGCGGGATCGGCTCATCTTGTCTAATGGGCATATCTGTCCTGTGCGTTATGCTGTTATGGCTCGAGCAGGGTATTTTCCTTTGCAGGAGCTTGATACGCTTCGCAAGTTTGGCTCTCGTCTTCAGGGGCATCCAGAACGGGAAAAGCTTCCGGGTATTGAAACCACGTCGGGGCCTTTGGGTTCTGGGCTTTCTCAAGCAGCAGGAATGGCGTACGCGGGAAAGTATTTCGATAAAACAAACTGGCGCGTGTACTGCGCAATGTCAGACGGAGAGCAGGAAGAAGGCCAGATATGGGAAGCTTTAATGTTTGCGGCAAAGTATAAGCTGGATAACCTTACCGCCATTATTGACCGGAATAATATTCAGATAGACGGGTTCACGGAAGACGTTATGCCTTTGGAGCCCTTGAAGCAGAAATACGAAGCATTCAACTGGCACGTCATTGAAATCGACGGGCATAACATGCAGGAGATTATTGACGCGTGCAACAAGGCAAAAGCCGTCCATCAGCAGCCAACAGTGATTCTTGCCCATACGATCCCGGGCAAGGGAGTGAGCTTTATGGAGAATGATTTCAAGTGGCATGGCGCTCCGCCTGGAGCTTTAGATATGCCTGGAGAGCCGTCAAAAAACAAGCAAGCAGAGATCGCGCTCAAAGAATTGAGAACATTGCAGGGGAAAATTATTTCAGAACATGGGTAAAACGTTCAAATATGGTGAATCCAAAGGCATACCTCGTAGAAAATCTTTTTGAAAAAGATATCAAGAAAGTCCCGACAAGAAACGGATACGGAGAAGGTTTGGTTGTAGCAGGAGAGCGGGATAAAAACGTGGTGGTGTTATGCGCGGATTTGACAGAATCTACGCGTTCTGAATATTTCCAAAAGAAATTTCCGGCAAGGTTCGTGCAGGTGGGGGTGGCAGAGCAGAATATGGCTTCTTTGGCTGCGGGCATGGCGCTGGCTGGAAAAATTCCTTTTATTTCCTCATACGCAACATTTTCTCCCGGAAGGAATAACGAGCAGATCAGGACGACCATTGCCATTAACAACGTGAATGTGAAGATCGCGGGAGCTCACGCGGGAATTTCAGTTGGGCCTGACGGAGCAACGCATCAGGCGCTTGAAGACATGGCATTGATGCGTTCTTTGCCTAATATGCAGGTAATCTCTCCATGCGATTCTTTGGAAGCAAAAAAAGCAACAATTGCCGCGGCAGCTATCCAGGGGCCGGTTTATTTGCGGTTTGCCAGAGCAGGCACGCCGCTGTTCACAAAGGAGAAAACTCCGTTTGACATAGGCAAGGCAGAAGTGTTTTGGCAGGGCAAGGACGTGACGATTATTGCATGCGGCCCGCTGGTGTACGAGGCACTGCTCGCGGCTTTTTTGCTCAAAAAACAGGGAATTTCCGCAGAAGTGATCAATAACCATACGGTAAAACCGCTGGACGCAAAAACGATTCTGGCTTCTGTGAAGAAAACAGGAGCTATCGTCACAGTGGAGGAGCATCAGGTTGCAGGGGGCATGGGAAGCGCGGTGCTGGAGATGTTAAGCCAGAAGCTTCCGGTTCCCGTAGAAATGATCGGGGTCCAGGACCGGTTTGGAGAATCGGGGACTCCCGAAGAATTGCTCCATGAATTCGGGCTGACGCATCCGTTTATCGTGAAGGCTGCAAAAAGGGCATTAAAGCGAAAGCGGTGATAGGTTCTGCGCGCAAAACTATGATTATGGGCGTGCTCAATGTCACGCCTGATTCGTTTTCAGACGGCGGATTGTTTTTGGATCCTGCAAAAGCGGTGGAGAGAGGAAAAGAAATGATAGAGCAGGGAGCAGACATTATTGACGTGGGAGGAGAAAGCACAAAGCCGGGAGCAGAACCGGTTTTACAGGAAGAAGAACTGAGCAGAGTAAAGCCCGTGGTGCAAGCGCTTGTGCGGCAAGGAATTCTCGTGTCTATTGATACGCAAAAGCCGCAGGTCGCAGACGCATGCCTCAAATTGGGTGCGTCCATGGTAAACGACGTGGGCGGCTTGAGAGATGAGGAAATGATCCAGGTTGTTTCTCGGCATAAGGTTCAGGTTGTTGTCATGCACATGCAGGGAACTCCGCAAGACATGCAGCAAAACCCGGTGTATGAAAAAGGAGTCGTGGAAGGAATCAAAGAGTTTTTCCAAGAACGCATTCAGAAAGCAAAAGCGGCAGGAATACAGGATATTATCTTGGATCCTGGCATTGGATTTGGAAAAGCGCTTGAGCATAACCTTGAAATTCTGCGAAGGTTGGGCGAGTTCAAGGAGCTTGGGCATCCTTTGCTTGTGGGAACGTCCAGAAAGTCGTTTATAGGCAAGCTCACTGGGAACGCACCTCCCGAGGAGCGTTTGGAAGGCACCATAGCTTCCATGGTCGTTTCCGTCATGAACGGGGCAAGCATTGTGCGCGTGCATGACGTGAAAGCGTGCAAAAAAGCGCTTCTTGTTGCTGACGCAATCATCCATGGCTATTGAAATATACATAGGGCTGGGATCCAATATGGGGGATAGAAAGAAGAATCTTTCAGATGCTTTGGATTTCATGCAAGAGAAGTGCAGTATTGAGCGGGTGTCTTCGCTGTATGAAACAGAGCCGGTAGGGTACGAAGACCAGGCCTGGTTTTTAAACTGCGTGGCAATGGCAAAAACCCAGCTTTCTCCTTTGGAGCTTCTTTTGTTCTTGCAGTCTTTGGAAGCGCGTTTGGGAAGAGTGCGAACCGTGCGCAACGGCCCGCGGCCCATTGATTTGGATATTTTGCTGTATGGGCAGGATGTTTTGTGCATGAGCGGGTTGCTCGTGCCGCACCCTGGCATGCATGAAAGGAGGTTTGTGCTCCAACCTCTTACAGAAATTACTCCTGAATGTTTGCATCCCGTGCTGGGGAAAACAGTGCAGGAGTTGCTTGAACAGATTGGGAAGGATAAGTCGGGGCAAATGGTTCCGGGAGTTTTCTTTGTGAAAAAACAATGATACAATGAAGTAATACATGAAACACAAATTCGACCTTATCTCGGTTGGAGACACGCAGTATGACGTATTCCTGGAGCTCCAGGAGGAAACAAAGCTGTTCAAAGATTCCGAAACCCAGAAAGAATATTTGGGCGTGGTGTTTGCAGAAAAGATTCCGGTGAAATCATATACGCCGGTTGCCGCGGTGGGAAATTCCGCAAACGTTGCCATTGGAGTCTCGCGGCTCGGACTGAAGGCAGCTTTTTACACTCATCTGGCAAAAGATCAGATCGGCAAAGAGGAATTTGGCGTATTCAAAGACGAGAATGTTTCTACGGATTACGTTGTATGGGATCCAAAAAGAGGAAGCAATTTTTCCGCAGTGCTGAATTACAAGGGAGAGCGGACCATTCTTGTCCATCACGAGCCGCGTCCTTACAATCTTCCCAAGCTGGCAAAGGCAAAATGGATGTATTTTAGTTCTTTGGCCGCAGGCCATGAGAAGCTGCATGTCCAGATTCCAGAATATGTGAGAAAATACTCGGTGAAGCTCGCGTTCAACCCCGGGAGCCATCAGTTAAAGGAGGGATTAGATGTGTTAGCGCCCATATTGCAAGAAACCCATGTATTGCTCGTGAATAAAGACGAGGCAAAGACGCTTTTGGGAAATTCAGACGATATCAAGGAGTTGCTGCAGGGATTGCGGGCGCAAGGGCCGAAGATCGTGGTCATCACCGACGACGGCAAAGGGTCGTACTGTTTTGACGGTCTGCATATGTATCATTTGGATATTGTGAAGGTTCCTGTCGTGGAAATGACGGGAGCCGGAGACGCGTATTCAACCGGATTTGTCTCCTCTCTTGCTTTGGATTTTGAAACAAAAGACGCAATGCGCTGGGGAGCAATGAATGGAGCTTCCGTGGTTGGGCAGATAGGAGCAAGAGCTGGATTACTGACCCGTTCCGAAATGGAGCGTATGCTCAAGGAGCATTCGGCTGTCCAGCCGGTGCTGATATAACGGCAATATGGGAGAAGTCATCAGGCATTTTCCAAAACAGTTTTCGTACGTTCCTGTCATACAGAATGCGCTTGCTTTGAAGCGCAAGAATTCCTTTATTGTCGCAGGCATGGGGGGCTCGCACCTTGCGGCAGATATTCTGCAGGCATGCAGTCCCGGACTTGATATTATTGTATGCGCTGATTACGATTTTTCCCTTATTCCCGATCAAGTGGTGGAAAACAGTCTTGTGGTGCTGGTTTCCTACTCGGGAAATACCGAAGAGCCCTTGAGCGTTTTTCATGAGGCAGAAAAGCGCAAGCTTCCCCTTGCCGTCATTTCCATGGGAGGCAAACTGCTGGATCTCGCAAAGGAGCAGAGGATTCCGTATGTCCAGATTCCAGATACGGGCATCCAGCCGCGGTCTGCCGTGGGATTCATGTTTATGGCTTTAGCAAGCGTGGCAGGCGAAGCGCAGATTCTTCAAGCAGCGGCAGCGCTTGCAGAAACGCTTGATGTTTCAGGCGCGAGGGATCAGGGAAAGGAGTTGGGCAAGAAACTCGCTGGAAAAATTCCAGTGGTATACGCGTCAAGCCGCAATGCCGCCATTGCCTATAACTGGAAGATTCGGTTTAATGAAACAAGCAAGATCCCCGCGTTTTTCAACGTATTTCCAGAACTGAACCATAACGAGATGAACGGGTTTGACGTTACAGATAAAACAAAAGGGCTTTCCTCCAATATTGCGTTTGTATTTTTGAAGGATAGAAACGACCATGCCCAAGTGCAAAAGCGCATGGAAGTGACTGCTCTCATGTATGAGCAGAGAGGGTTTCTTGTGCATGTTCTTTTGGCAGAAGGGAGTACGAGGTTGCATCAGATTTTTTCTTCTTTGCTTTTGGCAGACTGGACAAGCTACTATCTTGCTTTGGATTACCATGTCAATCCTGACGAAGTGCCTATGGTAGAGGAGTTTAAAAAGCGCATTGCGTAAAAGTCGTGTATAATCCATTAATATAGAGTATTTTCATATGAATATAGTAAAATACATCGTTGTTGCAGTTGCGGCTCTCGGCATTGGCCTTGCAGGGGGATATATGTACGGCAATTCAAAAGGAGTGGAAAAGGGCATAGCCCAGGAAAAGAAGGCCCAGGAAGAAGCGCGGCAAAAGGCATTGGAGGATGCGGCAAAAGCTCTCAACCCGTTTTCCCAAACCGAGTCAAATCCTTTGTCTCCGGTCAACCCGTTTGAGAATATCAACGTGAATCCGTTTAAATAACGGCCATGAAGCATTTTTATCTTTTCGCCCTTTTGGCTTGTACTGTTGTACTGGGGGGAGTTGCCTGGGCGCAGCCCTTACAGGACATTCAATTTCCCATTGCGGAACTGGGGAACTGCGAAAGCAAAGATGCATGCGCGTCATATTGCGATGAACCCGCGCATGGGCAACAGTGCTTTGAATTTGGGAAAAAACTGGGCTTGATTTCAGAAACAGAAGCAAAACTCCTGGAACCTCTTCCAGAACAGAGAGGCCCAGGCGGATGTGCGACTGATCAGGTATGCCGCGAATACTGTTCGCAAGAAGCAAACTTTGAAGAATGCTCGGAATTCGGAAAGCTACATGGCCTTATCACCGACCAAGACGTGGAAAAAGGCAGAGAAGCTGTGGAAAGGAGAAGAGAAATTCAGGAAACGCTGTCCCAGCAGGGAGGCCCTGGCGCCTGCGCGTCTGAACAAGAATGCAAGAACTACTGCGAGGATGTAGAACACGCGCAAGAGTGCGTCGCGTTCGCAGAACAGCACAATTTGATTTCTCCCGAAGATGCGATGAGGATCAAGAAGGCGGGATTTGCAGGCGGGCCTGGAGGATGCAAGGGACCCGAGCAGTGCAGAGCGTATTGCGAAGAGCCCTCGCACCAAAATGAATGCATTGATTTTGCAGAGAAGAACGGTTTCATGAGCGTTGAGGATGCCTCTCGGGCAAGAAAGTTTGCAGGCAAAACAGGTCCTGGAGGATGCAAGGGAGAGGAGTGCCGCACAGTTTGCGGAAAACCAGAAAATGCGAGAATGTGCATTGAGCATGCTGAAAAAGAGGGATTGTTGCCTCCCGAAGAACTTCAAAGGGCAAAGAAATTCTTGGAAGTTGCAGAGCAAGGCGGGCCTGGCGGATGCAAGGGACCTGAAGAATGCCAAGCATATTGCAGCCAAGAAAGCAATCAAGAAGAGTGCTTTAGCTTTGGGAAGAAGCAGGGATTGATTCGCCCTGAAGACGAACAAAGGTTTCAGGCAGGGCAAAAAATTCACCAGGTTATGCAGGAAAGCGGAGGCCCTGGCGGATGCAGGGCAGAAGAAGATTGCAGGGCATATTGCGTTGACCCTTTGCACGTAGAAGAGTGCATTGCGTTTGGAGCTACTCATGGAGGAGTTCCCGAAGGAGAGGTGCGGGAAATGCTTAAGCAGTTCCAAGAAAAAAGATTTGAAGTCCAAGGAGATTTTCAGGGATTCCGGCCTCCGGAAGATTTCCGGCGTTTTGAAGAAGAAGCATTGGGCAGGTTTGAGCAGTTTAAACTGCTTGAGCAAGAATTCCGGGGGAGAGAATTTGGGCCTCCGCAGGGCTTCGGACCTGCGGGTCCTCAGCCCGGACCCGGAAAGTTTGTAGGGCCTGGTGGATGCACCAGTCCTTCAGAATGCATTGCGTACTGCGCAGAGAATAAGTCAGCATGTTTTGACTTCAAGGATCTTGGCGATCCTTCAAGAGCTCATGAAGGAAATATGCCTCCGGGAGAATTCAGGCCGCAGCTTCAAAACAACCTTATCCTGGAATTCAAGGAAGGAGAGCTTCCGAAGTTTGATTCTCCAGAAGAGCAAAAGAAGTTTTTCCAGGAGAATTTCCATGAATTCCGCCAGGAGCTTCCAGGCAATATTTCCGAGGAGCAGCGCAGGGAGTTCTTGGATCAGAAATTCCAGGGATTCCAGGGAAGGCCGTTTCCTGGAGAAACTCATCCCGGACAAGGAGAACAGCAGGGGCCGTTTCCTGGACCTCAAGGGGAATTTCCAAGAGAACCAAATATGAACCCTGACATGCAACCATTTCCTTCTGGGGATCAGCAATTCAGGCAAGAACCTTTTCGCGAACCTTTCCAGCAAATGCCTGCTCCAGAATTCCAGCATATACAGCCCCAAGAGTTTTCCAGGCCTCCTGAAGGAAGCGCTCCAATGCCCGATGCTTCCTTTCAGCAATTCCAGCAGCCTCCTCCAATCCAAGAAGCTCCCCCAGTAAACGAGCCTCCTCCAGTTCAAGAGTCCCCGCCAGCTCCCGAAGGAGGATCCATGTTTGACGCGGTTAAAGCATTCTTCAAAAACATCTTTAAGTGATAGTATAGAGGCATGAACAACGAACTTCAGTCTTTCGTAAAAGCATCTCTGGAAAAGGGGATGAATCGCGACGAGATCAGGTCTGCCTTGCGTAAGGCGGGGTGGCAGGAGGATGAGATCACAAAAGCTTTGTTTTCTTTTGCCGAAGTTGATTTTCCAGTGGCAGTTCCCAAGCCCAAGCCGTATCTTGACGCAAAAGAGGCGTTCTTGTACCTTGTTTCTTTCATTACCCTGTATATCTCGGCATTCAGTTTTGGCGCGCTGATATTCTTATTCATTGATCTGTGGTTTCCTGATATCGCGCAGTACAGATTTTATGATGCGTCAAGGAGCGGCTTGCGCATGTCCATTTCTTCTTTGATTGTTGCGTTTCCTTTGTATCTTTGGATTACCATGCGTTTGCAGAGAGCTCGCGAGCAAGACCCCGAAAGAAGGGAATCAAAACTTCGGAAGTGGCTTGTGTACTTGACGCTTGTTGTTGCCTCCAGCGTTATTATCGGGGATTTGATCAGTATACTTTTCAATCTTCTGGGAGGAGAGCTGACTGTCCGCTTTCTGCTTAAAGCGTTTACCGTGTTCGCCATTACCGGGGCGATATTCGGCTATCATCTTTCAGGCTTCAAAAAAGAAGAAAAAGAAATCCTATGAAATCGTTTTTCCAGTCAAAGCTGTTTTTCGCGCTGATTACTTCAGCAATTCTGGCTGCGGTTGCTTACGGCGTCTTTTTAATGGGAAGCCCCGCAAAGCACCGTGCCTTGCAATTGGATGAAAAGCGGGTGTCCCATTTACAGCAGATCTCATATGCCATTGATTCTTTTTGGAGAAAGGAAAGCAGATTGCCAGCAAAGCTTCAGGACTTGAAGGGTTACCAAGACATCTACCTTGAGTCTATCCAGGATCCCGCAACAGGGATCTTGTACGAATACACCGCGGAAGGAGAGCAAGCATATATCCTGTGCGCGGTATTTGAAACAGATACGTTCAGGGAAGGGGCGTTATACGCGCCAAAGCCCTTTTCAGACCCATGGGAGCATGGGATAGGGAGGACGTGCTTTGGGCGGCAAGTCAGAGTCCAGGTCAATTAATGGTTCATGCATTTCAGGAGCGCAAGAAGCGCGCCCAGCGCGTTGCAAGAATTCTTTCCGAACTTTTTCCTCGCGCCAAGATAGCGCTGAAGTATTCTACTCCCTGGGAGCTTTTGGTTGCCGTGATTCTTTCTGCCCAGTGCACCGATAAAAAAGTGAACGAGATCACCCAAAAGCTGTTTTTGAAATACCCGACATTCAAAAGTTATCTTCAGGCAGATCCTCTGGAGTTTGAAAAAGACATCCATTCGTGCGGATTTTTCCGGAACAAAACAAAAAACATTCTAGCAGCAGCCAGAATGGTTAACGAAAAGTTTGGAGGTAAAGTGCCTGCCAGCATGCAAGAACTGCTGGAAATTCCAGGAGTGGCGAGAAAGACCGCCAATGTGGTGCTGGGCAATGCGCATGGAATTATAGACGGAATTGCCGTGGACACGCACGTTATGCGCCTGTCGAGAAAGCTCGGGCTTACAGATTCCAAGAATCCTGTGCGCATTGAGCAGGATTTGATGAAGCTGTTTCCAAAAAAAGAATGGTTCATCCTTACCTATCGTCTTATTGAATATGGAAGGCAAATCTGTCCTGCAAGAAAGCATAAAAATTGCGAAAGTCATCCGTTGACGAAAATTTACCCGAAAGCGGGTGAGTTATGGCCCTGACAAAAGCAAAGGAGCAAAAATAAGAGGTAGCAAAAACAAGGGATTATCCCTTGCATATCCTCCTTTGCAAATACTAAGCCCGCGACAGTACTGTGTAATACTGCGCGGGCTTTAGACTACATTATTATCTGCCCGTGGCGATTCCACGAGTTATAACAAACCTGGAAAATTTCTCCATTATCCACCCGGTGTAGCTGAAGGAGCCAGATATCCCTGCTCTCCTTTTTGACTGGGGCGATAGATTCAATTTCTACGATTATCGATTCCCTTTCGTCGCCTCTTTGCAAGGTGAACATCGACTGTTTATCGAGAACGAAAATGGCTACCATCAAATCGAATTTTGATGGGCCACTGATGATTTCGATTGTTTCTGGGGTCATAACGACACCTCGTATGTGCTATACTCAAAGAAGAGATAACCTCATTCTTTGGCAACTCTATTATAACATATAAGTATAGAAATGTCAATGCTTGCCGAAAAACATTGTCAGCCCGTGAAAAAGGGCGTTCAGCCCCTTACAGCTTCCCAAATCCAGGAGTATCTTTTGCAGCTCAAGCATTCTTGGGAGGTTATTGCATCTTCTAAGATCAAACGGAAGTTTGCATTCAAAGATTTTAAAGAAGCAGTCGCGTTTGTGAATAAAGTGGCTGAAATTGCAGAGCAAGAGGGGCATCATCCCGATATCCGCGTTTTCGGGTACAAGAACGCGGAGATTGAGCTTTCTACGCATTCTATCGGAGGTTTGTCTGAAAATGACTTTATACTTGCTTCAAAGATTGAACTACTACAGGGTTGACCCCGTAGTGAATTTTGGACAGCGCCTTGCGCTTTCGTGTTCACCCGTTGGTGAACGGTCCAAAATCTACTACAGGGTTGACACAGAGCTTTTCTCAAGCGACAATACATTCCATGAAAACGCTTCCCAAAAAGCAAAAGGCGCTGGTGCTCGATATTAAGAAGCATCCGTGGAAAACATCTACGGGCTATGAACAGGTCCAAGTCCAGGTTCCTTTGCTTGACGAGAAAAAAAATCCCCAAGACGCTTTTTCCGCCTTGATTGAGGTCAAATATGCGGGCATTTGCGGCACCGACCGGGGAATATGGAAAAGGCAGGTATTCAAGGATTTGATTCATAATTCCTTGAAGGCAGAGCGGAAGACCCAGCGCATCGCGGGCCACGAGTTCACCGGCAAAGTTCTTGATATTGGGTCTGATGTTGAACATGTGCATGGCATCAAGAAGGGAGATACCGTGTCTGGAGATTCTCATATCACCTGCGGAAAATGCTTTTTTTGCAATATGGGTCAGGAGGAAATCTGCCAGGATCAGGCGATTATGGGCATCGGGATTGACGGAGTGTTTGCGCAATATATCAAGATTCCCGCGAAAAACCTTTGGCCGGTAGAGTATTCGCGCATCCGCCCTGAAGTTGCTGCAATGATGGATCCTTTTGGAAACGCGATCCACGCGTGTTCAAAAGTAAATCTGCAAGGCAAGACTGTTGCAGTTCTTGGTTCAGGGCCCATAGGCATGTTCACCATTCTTTTGGCTAACGCGTTTGGCGCCTCATACGTGCTGGCAGCAGACGTGAATGAAAAGAATCTGGCTATGGCTAAAAAGCTTGGAGCGCATGAGACTGTTCTTCTGGAGTCCAAGGATTCCTTTACCGCAGATGAAAAGCTTGTGAATTTTGCGAAAAAGAAAACTCAAGGCAGGGGAGTGGATATTGCGTTTGAAATGGCAGGGCCCAACAGTTCTGTAAACAGCGCCTTGGCTATCACGAGAAGCGGGGGAGACGTAATCCTTTTTGGGCTGAAAGACGGCGATTTTACCATTCCTAAATTCAAGGATGTGATTGTAAAGGGATTGAATGTGTATGGCGTGATTGGCCGCCAAATCTTTCAGACATGGCATACAAGCGAGCAGATGCTCGCGAATCAAGAAAACGGAATCCAGGAGAAAATCTGGGATATCATTCTGCAAGGCGGCAAAGAAACCATGATTCCTTTTGAGTCGTTTTCAAAACAATTAGTGGAAAAGCAGATGGAGCTTCATCCAAAACTCATCTTCAAAATGTAATGTTCACTTCCGCAAAATCAATTATCCAAAAAGAGCTTGACGCGATCCACGAGGCAGGGCTGCACAAAGCAGAGCATATTCTTTCTTCCAGGCAAGGCAGAGAGGCAGTAGTGGACGGAAAGAAAGTTTTGAATTTCTGCGCCAACAATTACCTTTGCCTCGCAGGTTCCCAGGAGCTGGTGGAAGCAGCAAAGAAAGCTCTGGATCAGTATGGATTTGGGTTGTCTTCGGTCAGGTTTATCTGCGGCACGCAAGATCTTCATAAAGCGCTGGAAAAAAAGACTGCCGAGTTTTTGGCTATGGAAGACGCCATTTTGTATTCTTCCTGCATGACTGCGAATATCGGCTTATTCGCGAGTTTTCTCGGGGATCAAGATATTATTCTTTCTGATGGATTGAACCACGCAAGCATTATTGACGGTATTCGAGCGTCTAAGGCAGAGCGGTATATTTTCAAGCATATGGATATGCAAGATTTGGAAAAGGGATTGCAGGAATCTTCGGGAAAAAGGATGAAATGCATTGTGACGGACGGAGTATTCAGCATGGACGGAGATGTCGCGCCTTTGTCAGAGATATGCAGGCTTGCTGAGCAGTATGATGCCATAGTCGTGGTGGATGATTCCCACGCAACAGGATTCATGGGTGAAAAAGGAAGAGGAACGCATGAATACGCCAATGTCATGGATAAGGTTGACCTCATTACTTCAACCTATGGAAAAGCGCTGGGAGGAGCAAATGGAGGGTTTATCGCCGGCCGAAAAGAACTGATTGCGCTATTGCGCGAGCGTTCGCGAACGTATCTTTTTTCCAATTCTCTTGCCCCTGTTATTGCCGCAACTTCTTTATTTGCCATTCAATACGTTCAGGATCATCCAGAACTGCGGGAGCGCCTTTGGGAAAACACAAGATATTTTAGAGAGAAAATGAAAGCCGCAGGATTCCAGGTTCCCCAATCGGAGCATCCTATTGTTCCTGTAATCATAGGAGATCCGCACAAAACCGTAGCCATGGCAAAGAACATGTTTGAGCAGGGCGTGTACGTTGTCGCGTTCAGCTATCCGGTGGTCCCCCAGGGAACAGACCGAATTAGGACTCAAATATCCGCGGCACACACCAAAGAAGATATTGATAAGGCAGTGGACGCTTTTATAGCAAGCCGAGACTCTTGACAGATATTTATCTATGGGAAGAAGTTGTAGACTTCACAAAAATTCAGAAAGGAGGAGTGAATATTAAAGAAATTCTTTCTCGTTTTCAGAAGGGCTTTGAAGGAGTAGATGTAAAGCTTGTTGATATGGAGAAGCGTCTTGACCAGCGTTTTGACAGGGTTGAGAAACTTCTTGAAAATGAGTACCGCCGCAGAATTGAAAAATTAGAAGATCAGGTGCAATATCTTCGGGATCTTCTTGCGGTGAAATAAAATCCAAGAAATCGCAGTGCTGCCTCAAGAAGGCAGTTTTTGGTATACTGTACACATGAAACTTGTTTTGTTTGTTTTGATAGTTATATTTCTAGGCCTGGGAATATTCTTTTTTGCTATTTCTTCTCCTATCTCGCAGAACGTTTCACAGTTGAGCCTGCAAGAAGCGCTAGGGCAAATGGTGATTATCGGTTTTGAAGGGACAGCAATGAATCCAGAGCTTGAATCTTTGATGAGAGAGGTTAAGCCCGGAGGAGTATTGCTCTTGGGACGAAACATCGTGAATGAGCGGCAGCTTGCAAAGCTTACCCAAGATTTGCAGAAGATTTCAATGGAATACGCAGGCGTTCCTTTATTTGTCGCAGTAGACCAGGAAGGCGGCCTGGTTTCCCGCGTTCCTTTTGCTGAACATACGAAGCAATCTGCGCTGCAAAATTACGAGTACGCGTTTTCTGTTGGCAGGGCGCGAGCTCAAGATTTGCAGAAACTGGGAATAAACATGAATCTTGCCCCAGTGCTGGATTCAAACCATGCTTCTGACTTTATCTATTCTCGGTCTTTTCAAAAAAGCCCTGAACAATTCATTCCTATTGCGAATGGATTGGTTGAAGGGCATCAGCAACAGGGGGTGATTGCTGTCCCAAAGCATATTCCCGGATATGACGGAATCTCTTACAATCCCGAAGAGGGCGTGATTCCTGCAGTCTACGATTTTCCCGATCTGTCTTCTGCAAAGAAGATCCTGGAAGACACCAATGCGCCTTTTGCCATGATTTCGCACGTGGTATACAACAATGTCGACCAGGAGTATCCGCTTCCGCTTTCTTCAAAAGGGTTAAAACTTGTGCAAGATACCGTAGGAGGAGACGTGCTTTTTATGTCAGATGATCTTTCGAGCAAGTCCCTGATGAGCAAGTATTCGTTTGAGATTATCGGAAGCAAGGCAGTGGAAGCAGGCGTAGACGTACTTTTAGTGGGAGGATACCCTGATCCAGCTTTAGTGAGCAAGTTCCATGATGCGTTAAGCGTGAAACTCGCAGAAGATCAGCGGAAATTGGCAGGCCTTGGCTGGATGTATCGGTTGTTTTATGGCAAAGTTGCACAGGAGCTTTATCTGCAGGACAAGGTATATTCATCTGCAGAAAAAATCCTCGCGCTCAAGAAAGAAATGCTCAAGTAGTTGCAGGGCTTCTTTTCTCGTACTACAATAAGAGGGCTATGTCAGATTATTACACCCCCAGACGGACAAGGAATATATTCAATCCTTCCTCAGAAGACCCCTTTGTGTTGAGCAGAACCAAGCTTGATTTGTTCATGAATTGCCCAAGGTGTTTTTACCTTGACCTGCGGCTTGGAGTGGGCCAGCCCCCAGGATTTCCTTTTAGCTTGAACAATGCGGTTGATATCCTTTTGAAAAAGGAATTTGATATCCATCGGGCGCAGGGAACCCCCCATCCTTTGATGAAAACATATGGCATTGACGCTGCTCCCTTTCAGGACAAAAGAATTGATGAATGGAGAAACGCAAGGACCGGAGGGATTAAATTCCACTTTCAGCCTGCAAATTTCATCCTGCGCGGAGGGATTGATGACATATGGATGAACGCGAACAAAGAGCTGCATATCGTAGATTACAAGGCAACGTCAAAAACGAGCGAAGTGACCCTGGACGCAGAGTGGCAAGACGGCTACAAGCGCCAAATGGAAATATACCAGTGGCTGTTCAGGCAAAATGAATTTCCTGTATCTCCTATTGGATACTTTGTATATGTGAACGGCCAGACAGACAGGAAAGCATTTGACGCAAAGCTGGAATTTGACGTAAAGATCCTTCCGTATACGGGAGATGATTCTTGGGTTCAGGGTTCTCTGATAGAGGCAAGAAAATGCTTGGAATCAGACAAGCTTCCCCGCGCAGGCGATAAGTGCGATTTTTGTTCTTACCGTAAAGCAGTGCAAGACGTATTGGAGCCATACGCATAAAAGGAGGCGTCCGTGATATATTACAAGGCATGTCCAAGGTGTAAAGGAGACGTAGAGCAGCGCAGGGACCCGCTATTTAGTAGATACACCTTCAAGCAATGTCTTCTCTGCGGATTTGAATATGGGTACGAACTAATAGAAGAGCGAAAGCCAGCTGTCTTTCCTCCGTCTTCCGTGAGGCCTCGATACCGGAAGAAAGTGCCCAAGGTAGCTTAATAAACAAGCTATCTTTTTTTGCGCAAAGAAAAACCCCTTAGGGGAGGGGTTAGCGCACAAGCGCTTTAAACTGTCCGAGTTCGAGCATCTTTATAGTTCCTGGAGTCGGAACATATGAAAGGCAGTCAAGGCGGAGCGAAAGAGAAATTCCGTATGTCAAAATGTGACCGGCACGGCCTTCGGTGGCAAGCACATCACGCAGGTTTGCTTGCTTTCCGACTACATTACCGCCGAGGTCGTGTATTTGAAACGCGTCGATTGCTCCTACGCTGTTAACTTGCACGACACGAAAAAGTTTGTCAGATCCGCCGATGTCTCGGGCTGATCCCTGCCGGAAAAACAGTATGGGCTGTATATGTTCTCCCATGAATCCTAGCGCGAATGCGAGTGCGTCTTCCGGGGTAGTGAACGATTCGCGCAAGATAGGTACCCCTGACTGATCAAAGATTCTTAAAAGCCATGGATGTACTCCTAAAACCTGGATGCGTACTGCCTGGTCCATATTTCCTCCTCATTGAAGATGCTGTTGAAAGCATAGTACTGTAGTAGCAGTATTTGTCAACCAGGCAATAGGCAGGATATAGTGGAGGAATTGCAATGAAACACGTGAGCTTTACGCAGATTATGACGTATGTCAGGTGCCCTGAACACTATTTATTTCGCTATTTGTTGGGCATTAAGCGGCCTCCTGGGAAGGCGCAAAAACACGGGTTTGCCCTGCACGAAACGTTTGCCTACCATTATGAGCAAAAAAAGCAGGATACAAAGGGCATTACCGCAGGGGAAGCAAAAGAATTCTTCGCAGACGTATTCAAGGGAGCGTTGGAAGATTATGAATTGGAAATGCAAGGGACAAAACCTTTGCTTACGATAGAAAAAAAAAAAAAAGAGCGCCAGGTGAATATTGGCATGCTTTTGGATTCAGGAGTCTGGGGCATTGACGTGTATTTCAAACAGATGAATCCAAGAATTGTCCCGGATCTTGTGGAAGCTCCTTTTGCCATTCCTTCGGGAATAAAGAACCTGGAACTTTCAGGAAGAATGGATTTGACTGACGTAAAAGGGGTGATCCACGAAATGAAAACAACAAGGAGATCCCCGAGCGCGCAAGATATTCTTGTGGATCCCCAGCTTGCAATCTACCAGCTGGCATACCATTCTTTGAAGGGGAGATTTCCAACTGCCATCACAAAGGATTACATCGTGTTTTCCAAAAAGGACGCGAAGATTGTGCAGTTTAAGGTGGCAAAGCCCATGATTGAAAAGCGGAGCGTTCTAGAAAACGTCGCAACCATTATGAACGCGGTAAAGCACAATATTTTCTACTGCATTCATCCCGCAGAGTCGTGGATGTGCTCTAAAGAATGGTGCGGGTATTATAAGCTTCACAAGGAGCTGCGCAAAACGGGCTTGGCAAAGTTTATGAAAAAGCATACAATAAGCCAGACATGATTCAGGCAAAGCAAGAATATGTAGTTATCCATCTCGGGGGATCTATTGTGGTTCCCCATATTTCAGACCAAGGGGGCATGGATATTCCCTTTTTGAAAAAGTTTCAGGCATTTGCGAAAACGCAGATAAAAAAGAAGAAGCTTGTAATCGTGGTTGGCGGAGGAAAGGCCTCCCGTGCGTACCAAAAAGGAGCTTCCGCAGTCACCAAAGTTGCAGACTGGGATTTAGACTGGATCGGCATTCACGCAACAAGATTGAACGCTCATTTGCTCCGGACCATTTTCGCCAAAGAAGCGTATCCCGTTATTATTGACCATGACCCTCAAGAAGAGGAGATTCAAATGCTGAAATCTTCAAGCAGGAATCTCTTTTTTGCTTCAGGGTGGAGGCCTGGGTGGTCTACCGACTATATTGCGGTACGGCTTGCTGAAAAGTTTGGATCCAAAAACGTGATTATCGCAAAGGACACGCCTTTTGTGTATGACAAAGATCCAAGAAAAGATTCCAAAGCAAGGCCCATTGAGGAGATTTCATGGAAAGAATACAAGAAGCTTATCCCTAAGAAATGGATTCCCGGATTGTCCAGTCCTGTGGATCCTGTTGCAACGCAGCTTGCTGAAAAGCTTGGAATTGTCGCAAAGATTCTGGGCGCCAAGGACCTGGTCAATTTTGGAAAGGCAATTGACGGCCAGCCCTTTAGGGGAACTACGATTTCTTGAATTTATACCCAATTTCGCGCGATCGCGCGAAAAGCGGTAGAGTGTATGCGTTGTATAATGGTGTTTGCAATGTTCTAAGGAAAAGTTGACAGAATGCATATATGGTGTATAGTATTCTAGTTTGAGCAGTTCTTAAGGGTATCCATAAACACTGGAGGGTGTTGCTATGAAACTGAATCGTGTTCTCGCGGGTTTTCTTGTCTTTGTAGCGCTTGGATTGTTCGGAGCCGTGGCGTTTGCCGGTGGCATTGGCGGTGGCCAGCGGCTTTCCGTGTTGTTTTCGTCCAGCGGCGAGCCGATTGTCACCGAGCTCCTGGAGGTTCAGAGCAAGAACGGCGAAGTGTTGGAGCTTGGCTCGGACATTAAGTTGGAGCCGGGCGAGAAGGTTTTTGCGACCTACCGGATCAAGAATTCGGCGCGCAGGACTGGCTATTCAATGGAGATTGGTCTCCAGCCAGATCCCTACGTGGCCGAGCACTTGCAGTTGATCTCTATTACGCAGGTGTTGCCTGAAAACGCTTTGTCCCCGCTTTTTACAAAAAAAGAAAAAGGGGATGGAGCAGTTTAT
Organism: uncultured Candidatus Saccharibacteria bacterium; assembly: GCA_964632325.1. GTDB lineage: Bacteria > Patescibacteriota > Minisyncoccia > Minisyncoccales > UBA10102 > JACOVZ01. The sequence goes on from CAZWDJ010000005.1 coordinate 19,046, forward strand.
GAGCGGCTCCTGGGAGATTTGCAGCCTGGACAAGAAGTGCTTGTGCAAGCAGAAATTGGAACTCCGGGAAATATCTCCGGAGATTTTCACATGGAGTTGCTCTTGCAAGCGCTTCGTATTGATGTAGTCGATCCCACGGATCTGCCTCAAATGACAATTACGATCGACAGGAGAAACGATTCTCCAAACGGGTGGGTCGTGATCGGCGCTCCTGGAGTAACCCTTGCACGGTATAACCTTAGGGTTATGGGCAGGGCGTTGCGCATTGGATGCTTGGGTTTTTCCGTTAACTCTTCTTCCAATAGCATCAAAGCTCTTCGCAATGGAGCTGTCTTCGTAGATGGCGTGCAAAGAGGTCCTACGAAGGACCTTGCAGAAAACAGTTTTGAAGTTGCTAGTACGCTGTACGACCTCGGTTCCTTCCTTGCCCAGCCCAATGTGACGTATATTGTAGAAATACGGGCAGAAATCTTTGACTCCGCGGGCGTCGAGATACGCCAGGGGGAGGAGTTGGTTGTTATCATGGAAAGCGGTTTGTGTACGGCTACTGATCCGCTTTCCGGAGCGGTATTTCATGTACCGTCAGCAGATCACCCGGGAAATACGCTGACTGCTGTTTCTTCGGGTACCTTCACTGTTGCCCGAGACGGAAATTCTCCGTCAACCGGCATAGTGTGTGGAAATCAGACTGTGACAAATGCGAAGTTCAAGTTTACGTCACAAGGCATAGACCACACGCTTACGGAGCTTTTTCTCAAGCTCATTCCAGTGGGTTCATCGAATGTGGTCAATAAAGCCGTTCTCAAGGACGGACAAGAGGAACTTGCAGTCCTTACGTTTGGCACAAATGTTGATGTAGACGGAAACAGCGTGACCGACAGCGTGAACCTTACTGGATTGTCAGTCCTAGTTCCTGCCAACTCAAGCAAAGTGCTTACCGTTGACCTGGAACTCCTGGATCCGTCAAGTAACTTTGGCACGTCGGGTGTTCAGCTCCAGTTGACTGTTGACGAAATGACATATGTCAACAGCGCCGGTGTTGTCACTACCGATGCGTCTCCTGGAATTGGGAACACCAATCCAGCAGGCAATACCCAGCTCGTGTACAAGGCGTATCCGTTGGTTACGGCAAACCTTGCAGGCCTAAGCGGAACATTCGTAAATGGGTCCACAGCTGACTTTTACAGTTGGAAGGTAAAGGCAGTTTGCGGCAGCATTGCAATGAAGCAATTCAAGTTCGCGGTTTCCTTTACTGACGTGAATACGCAGGACTTGAAAATCGACCAGTTTAGGATCCTTAAAGGGATAGAAGACGTCACCAATAGGGTGGCAATCCGTAACAGCATAGGCCAAAGTGTAGAGGCAACGACATTTGCCATTGATGAGACCATAGGTGCGCTCTACATTAGTTGGGACGACGACCAGGAAATGTTTGTTAGCCAAGATGAGGAGGTGACGCTAACTCTTCGGGGCGTGCCTTCTGGATTCAACAGCGCGTCTGGTTCCAAGGACAGCGTCGCCTTCACCCTCGTTGCAGACAATGAAGAGTCTGCCGGCGTAGTGAGGAAGTTCATCGCGAGAGACGCAACCTTGAATACGCTTGAGTTGGGCGCTACAGTTGGCCTGACAACCGGAGATGTGTCTGACTTTATCTGGTCTGATATATCTTCAACAGCGCATGATCCAGATGAAACCGCAGCAGGTTCTGGTTCTGGCGACTGGCACGACGGCTATCTCGTAGAACAGCTCAACCTTGGGAGCAAGGCTTGGAGCTTGCCGTAAGCGCCGCGTTTCTATAAGCGTTTCGTTCTTTTTAGAAGGGGCCACGATGATTACACATCATCATGGCCTCTTTTCTTTTCTTGAATTTATACCAAATTCAGTTTCCCGATGCCCTTGACAAGTGTATATACCAGGTTATACACTAAAGTATGAGGGTTTTTCGATGGTCAGTTGTATTTGAATGGGATAAAGGGA
>CAZWDJ010000006.1:0-4905 GCA_964632325.1 uncultured Candidatus Saccharibacteria bacterium
AAGTGACTGGCACGTTCGGACAGCTCACCCGCCAAGCAGTCATTGCATTCCAAGAAAAATACGCGGAAGAAATCCTCAAACCGCAGGGCCTGACTGCAGGCACGGGAAAAGTAGGCGGGGGAACAAGGGAAAAAATCAACCAGGGATGTTTTGCCGAGTCGCAAGACGCGCTTCCTTTAACCATAACCGTGCACACCATTAACCAATCTCGCCTGCAGGATGCCGCCTTGATGATCAAGGAGCAATGGGAAAAGGCGGGAATCCAGGTTACTATCCAAGCTCAAGCTCCAGGCGTGCTGGAACGGGAAACCATCAAGCCAAGAAACTTCCAAGTCTTGCTTTTTGGAGAAATTCTTGGAAAAATAGCTGATCCTTTTCCTTTCTGGCATTCATCGCAGAAAAAAGATCCGGGATTGAACCTGACAGGGTATGAAAAAAAAGAGCTGGACACGGCTTTAGAGCAGGCAAGAAAAGAATCGGATGAATCGGCGAGGCAAGCCCTGTATCAGAAAATGCAGGACATCCTCGTGTCTGACGTCCCCGCGATCACCCTGTATGACATGGAATATGTGTATGTCGTGCCAAGCGATGTCAAGGGAATCCAATCCGGGCTTATTACCGACCCTTCGTGGAGATTCCGAGACGTGAGCTCCTGGTACATCAAAACAAAACGGTCCTGGTAGTTTTTACTCCGTGGTGGAAAAATAGGAGTGAGCTTATTCGGCGAACGACGTAAGAAACCCAAGGTTTCTTAAGCAGTGGGTCGGAGTAAAAACATTTGGGCAGGTGGCGGAACTGGAATACGCGTAGGTCTCAGAAGCCTATGCCGCAAGGCTTGAGGGTTCAAATCCCTCCCTGCCCACATACTTCGTCGTCCCTCGCTTACGCTCGGGACTCCTCAGTACCTGCGGTCCTTCAAGCAATCCTTCAGGACCTACGGCAAGCGGACTAATCAGTTAATAATTCACACACTATATATATGGAGCGCATAGCAGCAAAAAAGACAGGAGGCGAAAAACCCCAGCGTTCTGAAACGCTTTCCAAAAAATCAGAATTCTCGGGCGCAGGAGAGCCCAGTTTACGCATCATTCCATTGGGAGGCCTGGGAGAAGTAGGAAGAAACATGATGGTGCTGGAATATCAAAACAGCATCCTGATTGTTGATATCGGCCTGCGCATGCCTGAAGAAGACATGCCTGGCATTGACTACATCATTCCCAATATCTCGTACCTGAAAGGCAAGGAGAAAAACATTGCCGGAGTATTGATCACGCACGGCCACTATGACCATATTGGCGGCATCCCCTATATTGTCGGGCGACTGGGAAACCCTCCCATATATACAGGAGCCCTTGCGAAAGCCATTATCATGAAACGCCAAGAAGACGTGCCCAATCAGCCCAAGCTGCGGATAGAAACCATTGAACATGGAAAGAAATACAAAATGGGCGTTTTTGAGGTGGAGCCCTTTAGGCAAAACCACAACATTCCCGACAACTTTGGCTTTGTCATCAGCACCCCCGTAGGAAACATTGTGCATACCTCTGACTTTAAGTTTGACGACTCTCCGGTAAACGATCCTCCTACGGATTATGAAAAATTAAAGGAAATCGGAGACCGTAAAATCCTGCTGCTTCTTTCTGACTCCACCAATGCGGAAGAGGGTAATCATTCCCTTTCTGAAAAGCTCATCATGGAAAACATTGAAGAAATCTTCAAGGTAGCAAAGGGAAGGATCATCACCGCGACTTTTGCCTCCCTGATCAACCGGCTCCAGCAGATCATCACGCTCTCTGAAAAGTACGGGAGAAAAGTGAGTCCGGAAGGATACTCCATGAAAAGCAATATTGAAATCTCAAAACAGCTCGGATACATCAAGGCAAAAAAGGGTACTCTGGTACAGAGCAAAGAAATCCTGAATAACCCTGATTCCAAAGTCACCATCATGTGCACCGGAGCCCAGGGAGAAGAACGGGCAGTCTTGATGAGAATCGTGAACGGAGAGCATCCGCACTTGCGAATCCATAAAGGAGATTCGGTGATATTCTCTTCTTCTGTCATTCCCGGAAACGAGCGCACGGTGCAGTTTGTCAAAGACCAGCTGTATAGGCAAGGAGCCAACGTATTCCATTACAAAATGATGGACATCCATGCTTCAGGCCACGCAAACCAGGAAGAGCTCAAACAGATCATCAGCTTGATCCGCCCCAAGTTCTTCTTGCCCATACACGGCCAGATTTCCATGCTCGTGAACCACGCAAAGCTCGCGCAGGCAGAGGGAATTCCGGAAAAGAACGTGGTTGCCCCTGAAAACGGAAATGTCGTGACTGTGACGAAAAACCACATCACGCTGGAAAAAGAGCAGGTTCCAGCCTCTTACGTCATGGTGGACGGCTTGGGAATCGGAGACGTGGGAGAAGTAGTGCTGCGAGACAGGCAAAGTCTGGCAAAAGACGGCATGTTCGTGGTCATTGCTGTCGTAGACCGGCAAACAGGAAAAGTACGGGGATCCCCAGACATTATCTCCCGCGGATTCATCTATTTAAAGGAATCCAAGGACCTTTTGCGGGAAGTGCGCAGAAGAGTTATTGACGTGGTCAGCAAAAGTTCAGGATCCGGAGGAGCGGTAAACTGGGTCTACGTGCGGGACAACGTGCGCAACAAGATTGGAGATTACCTGTTCATAAAGACGCAGCGAAGGCCCATGGTGCTTCCCGTGATTATTGAGGTATAACCCTGTAGTAGATTTTGGACCGTCCCGTTTTGCGGGACAGAAAGCGCAAGGCGCTGTCCAAAATTCACTACGGGGTATATGATAAAGCATATGAAAATAGTCAGCGGCATACAGCCAACAGGAAAAATGCATATTGGGAACTTTCTGGGAGCAGGAAGGCAATACTTGGAATACCAGGAAAAGGGGGAATTCCTGATGATGGTGGTTGATCTGCACGCGCTTACTGTTGCGCAAGAGCCCAAGGCATTCAGGCAAGAAGTGCTAAGAAAAGCAACTGAACTGCTTGCCCTGGGGTTAGACCCTGCAAAATGCGCTCTGTTTGTGCAGTCCCAGGTGCCCCAGCACACGGAACTCACCTGGATATTCAACACGCTCACTCCTTTATCGGAACTTGAGCGGATGACGCAGTACAAAGACAAATCCAAAAAGCACAAAACCAACATCAACGCGGGGCTTTTGGATTATCCGGTGTTAATGGCAGCGGATATTCTTTTGTACAAAGCAGAAGCGGTACCGGTAGGGCAGGATCAGACCCAGCACTTGGAGCTGGCCAGGACGCTTGCGAAAAAATTCAACGCAAAATACGGAGACACGTTTCCAGAACCTGCCACCATGCTTGTGCAAGAAGGAGCAAAAATCATGTCTTTGCAGGATCCGAAAAAGAAAATGTCCAAGTCAGACCACGAAAACACGTATATCGCCCTGGAGGACAGCCCTGAAACAATTGAACAGAAAATCATGGGATCTGTCACTGACGCGGGAAAAGAGGTTCGGTACGACCTTGCCAAAAAGCCGGGAATTTCAAACCTGCTTACCATATATTCCCAGATGTCTGAAGAATCCGTACCCGAGGCGCAAAAGCGCTTCAAGGGCAAAACCTACGCAATGTTCAAGAAATCCTTGGCTGAACTGCTCATATTAAAACTAGAGCCCTTCAGAAAAAAGTACCTGGACCTCTCAAGGAGAGACATTTACGTAAAAGAGATTCTCAAGCAAGGCCGCGCCAGGGCCCAGTCTTTGGCAAGCTCCACCATGGAAGAAGTGCGGGAGAAAGTAGGGTTTTTGGAACTCTAACGCCAGCCAAGCTTGCCCGTAAAAGTCACTACATGAGATTTGTCTAGCGTATCTTGAATTTCAGGGAACTTCTCAAGAGAATCTGCAAAGATGCGTTTGACATTCAGAACTTCTTCTTCTGAACTCCCCTCAACTCGTATAGTGATATATGGGGAAGTATTAGAAGCCCGTACGACTCCCCAGCTTTTTTCTGTAATCTGAATTCGAATGCCATCAATCAAAATTGAGGGAAATGTATCTCTCATTTGAAGTTTGATTTTCTCTATAACTTCAAACTTCTTTCCATCCACGCAAGGAAGCTTAATTTCTGGAGTCCGCACCCGCACAGGAATATCCCTGAATAAAGAAGAGAACTTCTCCTGCTGTCGGGAAAATAACTCTAATACCTTGCCTGCGGCGAAAAGACCGTCGTCGATCTTGAAATAATCCTCAACGAAATAAAAGTGCCCCGATACTTCGCCAGCAAGAATAACCTCGGAATCCTTTCGCAATGTTTCTTTGATCGGCGCATGTCCAGTTTGATGCATAAAAGGGATACCGCCATATGTCGGAATCAGCTCTTCAAGGAGCTGAGAGCATTTTACGTCGTATAGAATTTTTTTCCCTGGATTCCTACTTAGCGCATCCTTGGCAAGCGCCAATAGAACAAGGTCTGCGCTCAAAAACTCCCCTCGCTCATTTACAAATCCCGCCCGGTCTCCATCTGCATCTATGCCAATGCCAAGATCCGCCTTTTTCTCCACGACCTTCCTGCCAAGATCGATCAAATTTTGCGGAGCTTCCGGATCCGGGTCATGATGAGGAAATGTTGCATCAAGTTCGGTATATAATTCAACAACTTCACATCCCAGATCGCGCAATAATTGGGGAGCAAACATGCCCGCACTTCCATTCCCCGTATCAATCACAATACGCAATTTTCGAGAAAGCTTCACGTGTGAAAGAAAGTATTCACGATATGCCCTATACACATCCAGCACTTCATAACTCCCCTCTGTCCCTGTTTCAAATTCTTCGCTTTCAACTAATGCCCTCAACCGCTGAAGCTCCTCGCCAAACAGTGGCCAAACTCCTTTCTTCATCATTTTAAAACCATT
>CAZWDJ010000006.1:4915-7249 GCA_964632325.1 uncultured Candidatus Saccharibacteria bacterium
CATTGTGACTGCCTGTAATATTCACACCTCCATCAAAATTGAAAAAGGCATCGGCAAAATAAATAACAGGCGTAAGTGACGCTCCAGCATCTATCACATCGCACCCGGTTGAACGTATGCCCTTAATAAACGCTGAGTGAAGATTAGTCGCAAACGGCCTTGCTTCATATCCTACAACCACCCTTTTGCCCCCATTTCTCCCAATAAGAGTCCCGTATGCCTTTCCAATTGCTTTTGCAGCAACACTTGTAAGAGTAACCCCTGGAAAGGGTCCGTACCATTTCTCGTACTTTGCAATCTCTTCAGGAGAAAATGAATCTCCTGCAATTCCTCGGATATCGTATAAGCGGAATATCTGCGGAGATATTTTCATATCGTAGACTATAGCATGTATTGACGGAAACGCGAATATCGTGCTACAGTCAAAGGCGTATGAAAGACTACGAGCTTACGCTCATAAGCCAAACAAACCTGCCTGAAGAGGCATTTCAAGGGCTTTTGCAGGCGCTTTCTTCCTGGATCCAAAGCAAGGAAGGCATCGTTGAAAAACAAGACTCAAGGCGCAATATCCCTCTCTTGTCCCCTATCCAAAAGCATCCGACTGGAAACATGGTTGTGCTGAAATTCAAGATGAACGAAGAAGCTGCCCCGGAACTTGAAAAGCGCGTGAAAGAGGAAAAATCAGTTTTGAGATCAATGCTGACCAAATTCCGCAAACCCAAGGCGCAGCGGGTGCCAACATTCAGAAAGCAAGCGCAGGCAGCTCCTCTGACAGAGCCGAAGTTAAGCCCTGAAGAAATTGATAAGGAACTTGAACAAATCTTCAAGGAACCAAATAAATGAACCTCAATAAGGCATTTCTCATTGGCCGCCTCACAGACAATCCAGAATTAAGAACCACGCAATCTGGCCAGCAGGTATGCACGTTGCGCATGGCGACAAACAGGACATGGCAGAACGCACAAGGCGCAAAGCAAGAACAGCCCGAATACCATTCCGTGGTGCTCTGGGGCAGACTTGCAGAAATCGCTTCCCAGTATCTGCAAAAAGGAAACTTGGCATTCATAGAGGGAAGGATTCAAACCAGATCCTGGCAAGACCAGCAAGGAGTAAAAAAGTATAAAACTGAAATTGTGGCAGAGCGGATGCAAATGGGGCCAAAGGGATTCAGAGAAGCATCGGGATCTTCAGTAACTCAAAAAAAACCCTCCTCTGTTCCGCCAGCAAGCGGAACTCCGGCGGGCGAGGAGGAAATACCGATTATTGAAGAAGAAGGAGAAATAGACGTAAAAGATATACCATTTTGATGCAAATTTTATTCATAAAATTTCAGTTTTCCCCGTGTAGGAAAACAGTCCCGAGCTTTGGCGAGGGACGTTAGAAACCGAGAGGTTTCTAAAAGAAGGGGGTCGGGGAAAACTGTATGACCGTTATGGAATGCTATTTGTGCAAAAGAAATATCAGCGAGATTGATTACCGAGAAGTCAACACGCTCCGCCGCTTCATTTCAGGTTTGGGAAAAATCAGGCCAAGAAAAAAAAGTGGCTTGTGCGCAACCCACCAAAGAAGCGTTGCGAGGAACGTGAAACGGGCGCGCCACCTAGGCCTGCTTTCTGCAACCTCAAAATAACTCAAGAAACGCTTTGGAGAAGCTTTTCTTTAATCTCTTTGGCAACTTTTGGATTCTCTGCAAGGAATTTCTTTGCCCCGTCTGTCCCCTGGCCAAGCTTCATATCTCCGAATTGAAGCCAGGAGCCTGATTTCTGAATGTCTCCCGACCGTATTCCGCTGTTCACAATATCAGCAAGAGCGGAGATTCCCTCATTGTAGTAAATATCAAACTCGCAGGTCTTAAAAGGAGCTGCGACTTTGTTTTTTACGATCTTTGCTCGAACTCGGGATCCTGTGATATTTTCGCCCTGCTTGATCTGCGCTATCCTCCGCAATTCAATACGCACCGACGCGTAAAACTTCAAGGCAAGTCCCCCGGGAGTTGTTTCAGGATTCCCGAACATAACGCCAATCTTCATGCGTATCTGGTTCAAAAAGATAACCGAGGTCTTGGTTTTCGCAACAATGGCAGAGAGCTTTCTCAGGGCCGAAGACATCAGCCTTGCCTGCAGCCCTATTTGAAATTCGCCCATTTCTCCTGCGATTTCGTTTTTGGGAGTCAGAGCCGCAACCGAATCAACAACCACCACGTCCACCTCTTCTGAACGGATCAAGGTTTCCAATATCTGCAAGGCCTGTTCTCCTGAATCTGGCTGGGAAATAAGCAAGCTATCCACATTCACTCCTATTTTGCGGGCATAATCGGGATCTAAGGCGTGCTCT
>CAZWDJ010000006.1:7259-19766 GCA_964632325.1 uncultured Candidatus Saccharibacteria bacterium
CCTCCCTGCTTTTGGGACTCAGACACAATATGCAAGGCAAGAGTAGTTTTTCCAGAGCTTTCAGGGCCGTAGATTTCAATCACCCGTCCCCTAGGAATTCCTCCAACGCCCAACGCCATGTCTATGGACACGGCTCCGGTGGGAATCACGTCAACATTAACCGGGGCAGTCTGATTCAGGGTCATAATGGCCCCTTCTCCAAACCGGTGCCGTATTTCGTCCAAAGCTTCCTGCAGGTTTGGATTCTCCTTTTTCTCTGGTTCCTTCTTTTTTGCCATATCCTTATTGTATCCTGTCTTGGTCTGCTTGTATATTCCCATGCTCGTCTCTTCCCTGGGCATACAGCTGTTCAACTTGCGCAAGCGAGAATACGCTGTTATACACCCGCACATCGTCTATTTTTCCTTTCCAGTAACTTCCTCCTGATCGCGCGCCTATGTAAAAGTTATACGTGTTGCTCACCGATTCTGTCGTGGCAGTCGCAATGGTTCCTCGCAACACCGAATCAAGATATATGCGTATGGTAGAACCCGATCTCGTAGCAACAACGTGATACCATTTGTCAGAATCTATATCAACTTCAGAACCCGTATCAACCGAGCTTGTTGTGACGCCGTCGCCATTCCTAACTACCAAGCGCATCCTGGGATTGGGAGTGGTATTCACATAAATTAACGCATACCCTGCCTGATTGGCATCTGTAGCTCCCTTTGAAAGAACTCGGCCAGCATTGAGTATAGTAGAATCCCTCAATATCCACGCAGAAACAGTGAAATCTCCAGTGCCGAAATCAAGATGTCCATCTGCAGGATTGCCCATGCTGATATAATCTCCGCTGCCGTCAAAGGAATATGCTTTGTCTGCCTCATTGTTTCGGTTTAGAGTAAGAGCAACGTTCCCTCCTGGGCCTCCGGTAGTTCCATATCCAGAAGAATCAAGGGCAGTAGTACTGCCATCCAAATTCCACATGCCCACCAAAGACTCTCCCAGCACGTGATACAGCTGGGCGTCAAAACTCTCTCCTTTGCCGATTCTTGCCTTGTCTGTGGTTCCTCCAAGGGAAACCCAGATAATGCTGGCAACAAGGCCGATGACTGCGATCACCACAAGAAGCTCAACGAGGGTAAACCCAGCACCATTTCTGCGCAACGAAGAAAAGTGGTGCTGGATATACCCTTTTTTATAATGTATCTCCTTCATCCTCCACGTTTTTATGGCTGTCTACGCCTTGGGCGTATAATTCCTGAACTTGAGCAAGGGAAAATACACTATTATAAATTCGCACATCGTCTATCTTGCCATCCCAGTATTGAGCATTAGATCTCCCAATGTAGAAATTTGTCGACGGATTACTGATTGAAGTTGCAAGTCCGCTATCTGTACTGCCACGCAATATGCCATCAATATACAATCGCATACTGGAGCCAGATCTCGTGCCTACAACATGCTGCCATTTCCCAACCTCTATAGTGCCTCCCGCATTCACGAACGTTCTTGGCCCCCCATCGCCTATACCAAACTGGAGATTCGTATTAGAGCCAAAAAATGCGTACCCAGCGGCTGCCGGATTCAAAGCCACATCATCGCAACATCCGCCCTTTGATAATACTCGTAAATTATTCTGTACATTACTGTCACGCAACATCCAAAAAGAAATCGTGAAGTCGCCGGTGCCAAAATCAAGATGGCCGTCAGGCACAGTGCCCATATCAATATACGCGCTGTTGGTTCCGTTAAATTCGTATGCTTTCCCAGCTTGGTTATTGCGGTCTGCTGCGGAAGAAACTCCCGCGTATACGGTCCCGGTTGTTCCGTATCCTGAAGCGTCAAACGCATTATTATCCAAATTCCACATCCCTACCAAAGACTCTCCCAGCACATGGTACAGCTGGGCGTCAAAACTCTCTCCTTTGGCGATTCTCGCCTTGTCTGTGGTTCCTCCAAGGGAAACCCAGATGATGCTCGCGACAAGGCCGATGACTGCAATCACCACAAGAAGCTCAACGAGAGTAAACCCAGCACCACTTTTCCCTGCTGCTGTGCGCAGAAGTGGTGCTGGGTAAATCTTTTTTGGATGTTGTTTTTGCATATGATTATGGAGAGAACCAATCGGATTCAGGCCGCTTTGGTTGCTCTGATTTTTTTTCTTCTGGCGCAGGAGATTGCGCTGGTTCCTGCAAAGGAGCAGGCGGAAACATGGTTTCTCCCGCAGAACTTTTTGCGTATACTTCCCTGGGCTTTGCCCCTTCTCCAGGGCCAACAACCCCTTTGTCTTCAAGAATATCAAGAAGTCTTGCAGCTCTTGCGTATCCGATCTTCAATCTTCTCTGTAGAAGCGAAGAAGATGCTTTTTGGTATTCTACCACCACTTGCTTTGCTTCTTCATACAAAGGATCTTCGGCATCTCCTGCGATATCCGGAGACTCCAAACTTTCCTGCACGCTTTGCGAAAGATCATCGTCTTCTATTTCCTGGCGCGTAAAGTCTTTTGTTTCCTCTGCAATCCATCCTACCACCTTTTTGACCTCTTTGTCGCTTACATACGCCCCCTGGATGCGCCTTGGCTTTGAAATATCGGCAGATATGAACAGCAAGTCTCCCTGGCCCAAAAGCTTTTCTGCGCCTGCCGCGTCCAAAATGGTCCTTGAGTCAATCTGCGAAGCAACCTGAAACGCAACACGGGAGGTAATGTTTGCCTTAATGGTTCCGGTAATGACTTCCACAGAAGGCCGTTGCGTTGCAAGCACCAAATGAATGCCCACTGCCCGCGCCATTTGCGCAAGGCGCACAATCATGCCTTCCATTTCCTTGCCTCGGGCTGCCATGAGATCTGCCAGCTCATCAATCACAACAACGATATATGGAATCTGCTCCACTTCCTCCTTGTTCTGCTGTTCTGCGTACAACGCATGGTAGCCTTTGATGTCCCGGGCACGCACCTCTGAAAACACCTTAAACCTTCTTTCCATTTCTTTGATAAGCCATTTTAAAATGTTGATGGTACGCTGGGTATCCAAAATCACGGGAGTCAAAAGATGAGGAAGGTCATTGTACGCGGGAAACTCCACGCGTTTTGGATCCACAAGAATCAGCCGGAGGGTAGAGGGGGAATTCCGATACAGCAAGCTCATAATGATATTATTCAGCCCGATTGTTTTTCCTGCGCCCGTGGCGCCTGCAACCAAAAGATGCGGCATTCTGGAAAGATCCGCAAACTGCGTCATGCCTGAAACATCCCGACCCAAAGCAAGCGTCAAAGGAGAAGGAGAATTCTTGTAGTTTTCAGATTCCAAAAGCGACCGCAAGCGCACCTGCGTTCTGGTCTTGTTGGGAACTTCAATGCCAACCAAAGCTCTGCCCGGAATAGGGGCTTCAATGCGTATGGGATGGGCGGCCAAAGCCAAGGCAAGGTCGTTGGAAAGCCCGGTAATCCTGGAAAGCTTGATCCCTTCAGAGGGCTTTATGGCATACTGCGTGACTGTTGGCCCGATGTTCACTTCGGTCACTTCCACGGGAATATCAAAATTCTGGAATGTTTTCTTGATAATCGCGGAATACGCCTGCACATCCCCTGCAGAAGGGCTTCCCGTCTCTATATCCAGCAGCTCCACGGAAGGGAGCTTGTAATCTCCCAAAAACGCAAGGGGCGCGTCTGCTGCTTTTTTCTTTTTGGCAGGCGCTTTCTTTTCTTTTGCCTCCTGCACTTCCATTTTCGCCCCGTCTTTGATTTCCGGAAGCACTTCGGTTTTTGCAACCTCAAACTTTTCTTCAAACACTTTCTTTGCTTTTTCCAGCGGCTCTACCTTGAATTCAGCTTCTTTCTCCTGATGAGGAAGAAGCTTCCACAAGATAATCGCAGAAATGGCCAATAAAGCCAGAAAAATAATCCCCGCTACCCAGAAACCGAATAAATGGAATATGGGCCAGGAAACGACAAGCCCCAAGAATCCTGAAAGCTCCCGCTCCGACAGTCCCTCCATTCTCGCAAACACCCCGATAATGCCGGTGATGGAAACAATGGTAAGCGTCAAAAACGTCATGATATGCGAGGGCTTTTCCTCTTTGGACGCAAAAAACACGAATGACCCAAGTATCAGCAATAAAGGAAGGAAAAATACGGATTCTCCAAGCATATACCGGGAAAACGAAAGCAAAAACACGCCTGCAGCCCCGGCCTTTTCAAAAAACGCAAACAAAAAGATGCACGCCAGCACCCCCATAACCACTCCCCCGATCATGCGCTGGCTTCCGTCGGGAAAAGAAAGAGCAGGGAATCTGCTTCCTTTTCTCTCTTTCATATGACTGTTTTTGAACTTCTTCTTTTTTGACACGGTCAAATCAAAATCAGATGCTTCTTTCATGCAGTATATCAAGAATGAAGCTAGCTGAACAGTACGCGTTTGGCAGATAAACAAAAAAAGGCCCGCTTTTCAGCAGGCATCTATTCTTCGGTTAAAATATCAAGACGGAGTTACCAGTTTCAATAAGTCCATCATCAACTACCTGCGCGCACAAGCCGCCCATGTTTGCAAAAGCATTTTTGAATGAATCCTCCGGCCTTCCTGCAAGCTTGGCGGGACGCTCGCATGGCTCGCAAAGCTTAGAAATGAGCAGTGTGGCTTTCCCAACGAGCAATGTTTTGCCCACGAACCCATTGAAACCTTCCGGATCAAAGCCGGAAACAACGATATTTCTCCTGGTTTGTCCTGGTAAAAAAGGATCCGTAAGGCCGCTGTTTGCCTGTTGAATTGCTTCTTGAGCAATCAGGGAAACCTGGCGATGAAGCTTTCCTGGCCTTGACCATGATCCTCCGCCTTTTCCATAGCGGTCTCCCAGAAGCCCAAACTCCTTGCTTGCGAATACCCTCGGAACCTCCGCCATGGGAGCTCCCTTTTCCGGGCATATAAAAATCGCTGCTACAGTTCCCACCGTCATTGTGCGCCTCCCTGGCAATGTATTTCAGAATACTCTAAGGAAACAACTAAAAACAAAATAGCACTACAACACATTCGGGTCAACTGAATAAAAACTTGCCTATAAAAGTCTTGCCCACCCAAATAGTGCATAATTTGCACAATTGTGGAAATAATGCACTATTTTACCCCGCGCAAAAACCCCTCCTAAACCAAAACACTCTAATTTACGGCATTATTTCTCCGCTGAATACAAAGGAAGAAAAAATATCCAGAATCAATTCTCTATTTACCTCGCTCGGGCTATATGCGCTTGCAGATACTGCGACCGTTGCTGTATCAGAAAGTTTACGGTAAATTTGGCGCCATTCTTCTTTCCCGTCTTCAATAGTATGGCAAACTACTTGCTCTATACCCAATACGTTCACGCTCTCTTGAAACTCAAGATCGCAATATCCGCCAAACCCAGTACCCCACGCAACCATAATATCTCCTTCCTTGCCTCCCATATTGACATAACCCAACTCATCACCTGGAGTATAAAGAACTTCATCTGTAATAACCCAGTGTGCCGGATACTCAAATGAAAATTTAAAGTACGGCTCTTCATAGACTCTCCAGTCAAAAACGTCTTCCTTTTGCTCCACTGCCTCATACAAAGATTCTTTTTGCGCAATCCATCCTTTCTGCCACGCAAAGATTCCCCCGCCTGCAAGGAGAAGCACTGCCGCAATGCCAAAAATATACTTCTTTGCCATGAATTACCTATCGCTTAAACGCGGTGCCGGACGGAATCAGCTTTCCAATGATGACGTTTTCTTTCAAGCCTTTGAGCAAATCTTCTTTGCCTTCCAATGCGGCTTTGATAAGCACACGCGAGGTTTCCTGGAACGAAGCAGCTGACAAAAAGCTTTCAGTGGTCAAGGCAACCTTAGAAATGCCAAGCAAAAGATCATTCGCCTGCGCAAGCTCTTTGTCTGCCTTTTTGAGCCGCACGTTTTCCTCAAGAAACACGGTGCGCTCCACCACTTCGCCTTCGGTAAATACGCTTGCGCCGGCATTGGTAATCCTCACGCGAGAAAACATTTCCCTTGAAATCGTTTCAATGTGCTTGTCATGAATAGAAGCTCCTTGGCCTGCGTAGATGCGCTGAACTTCTTTCACAATGTATTTTTGTGTTTCGTCTTTTCCCGCGGTTTTGAACAGCTCTTCCAAATCAAGGTTTCCTTCGCACAGCTGCTGGCCTTTCAACACCAAAGACCCTGATTTCACCATGATGGCCCTTTTTGGAGGAACTTCGTACTCCACCAGCTCTTCTTTCTTTGCCTTGGACTTTTCATCCGTGGGCTTGATTTTTATAATGCCTTCCGGAGTAACAGATTCCACCACTCCTTCCACTTCCGAAACAATGGCTTTTCCCCCTGGAACTCTTCCTTCAAAGATTTCTTCCACGCGAGGAAGACCCTGCGTAATGTCTCCGCCCCCTGCAACGCCTCCAGTATGGAAGGTTCTCATGGTAAGCTGGGTTCCCGGCTCTCCAATAGACTGGGCAGCCACGATTCCCACTGCAGAACCGATCGCGATAAACGCATTCAATCCCAAATCCCAGCCATAGCACATCTGGCAGATTCCTCTTACTGTTTTGCACGACAAGGGCGAACGCACCTTAATTTCCTGCACGGAAGCATCGTCAGCAATCTTTGCCAGGGCATGGGCGTCAATCACTTCCCCTTTTTTGAGATAAGAGCCGACGGGTTCCAGCACAACTCTTCCCACGAATTTCAAAGAAAGATTCTGCCCCAAATCCTGGGCGTCTTTTTTGGAAAGCATAATTCCTTTATTGTCCCCGCAGTCATCTTCTGAAACCGTCACGTCATGGGAAACGTCAATCAATCTCCTAGTCAGGTATCCGGCAGTAGATGTTCTCAAGGCCGTGTCCGCGGTTCCTTTTCTTGCCCCGTGCGTGGAGATAAAGTATTCCAGCACGTCAAATCCTTCTTTGAACGAGCTGCGCACAGGCAATTCAATAATGCGGCCCGCGGGATTAATCACCAGCCCTTTCATGCCTGCCATCTGCACGGGCTGGGACCAAGAACCCCTGGATCCTGAATCGATAATGGAAAACACCGATCCCCCTTTAGGAAGACTTTTGGGAACAAGCTTTTCCACAGAAGACTTCACCCGCTGCCAAATCTCAATCACCTTTGCCCCATGCTCTTCTTTGGAAAGCAGGCCGCGCTTGAAGTGCGTATCAATTGCTTCAATTTCTTTTTCGGCCTGGTCAATCAATTGCTGTTTTTCCGGAGGCACAACCAAATCATCCATGCCCCAGGTGGTTCCTGATTTAGTCGCGTATTCAAACCCAAGCTCCTTGATCTTGTCCATGATTTCCTGGGCTTCTTGGGGCTCATATTCCGCGATAATATCTGAAATTAATCGCTCAATCTTCTTTGCGTTCATCTGCTCATTGATAAACGCGTGGCCTTCGGGAAGAGACTGGTTGAAAATAATCCGGCCAAGCGTGGTTTCCACAAGCTCTTTTTCGCCTTGGAATTTCACGCGCACCTTTTCTTGCAACCCTGCGACTCCTTTTTCATGAGCCAAGAACAGCTCTTCAGGAGAGCTGAATACTTTTGCGCTGCCTTGGAGCTCTTCTATGGTAGTCAAGAAATAACAACCCAATACCATGTCTTGCCTGGGAGCAGTCACCGGAAATCCGGTTGCGGGTTTGAGAAGGTTTGCGGAAGAAAGCATTAATTCCAATGCTTCTTTCTGCGATCCGTCAGAAAGCGGAAGATGCACTGCCATTTGGTCTCCGTCAAAGTCGGCGTTGAACGCGGAACACACCAAAGGATGCAATCTGATGGCTTCTCCCTCAACAAGAATGGGGTAAAATGCCTGGATTCCAAGGCGGTGCAGCGTAGGAGCGCGGTTCAGCATCACGAGTTTGTTCTGCACGATCTCTTCCAAAATTGCCCAGACTTCGTCTGTCTGCTGTTCCAATAGCCTGGAAGCTCCCCTGACGTTGTACGCAAGCTCGCGCTCCAGAATCTTTTGGATGACAAAGGGCTTGAACAACTCCAAAGCCATGCGCTTGGGAAGACCGCACTGGCTCAACTTCAATTCAGGCCCTACCACGATCACCGATCTTCCGGAATAGTCAACGCGCTTTCCCAGCAGGTTCTGTCTGAATCTTCCCTGCTTTCCTTTAAGCATGTCTGCCAAGGATTTGAGCAGGCGCTTGCCTCCGGTAGTAGACTGCGTGACCGATCCTTTTCTCATGCTGTTGTCAATCAAGGCATCCACTGCTTCTTGCAGCATTCTCTTTTCGTTGCGGACAATCACGTCTGGAGCTCCAATCTCAAGCAGGTATTTCAATCTGTTGTTCCGGTTAATCACTCTGCGGTACAGATCGTTCAAGTCGGAAGAAGCATACCTGCCTCCGTCAAGCTGCACCATAGGCCGCAAATCAGGGGGAAGCACGGGAAGCATGGAAACAAACATCCATTCGGGCCTGATCTTCGCCTCTTTCATTCCTTTAAACATTCTCAAACGGAGCAGGAGCTTGCGCTTGACCTGCGGAGAAGCGTTTTCCAAAGCCGCCTGGATTCCTTTTATGCTTTTGTCCAAATCAACCTGTTCAGAAATCTTGCGCAACGCTTCAGCTCCGGTTCCCGCTTCAAACACATGGCCGTACTTTAAAGAGACATTCTGGTATTCCACTTCAGACAGCACTGCCAAGGGCTTTAAATTAGAAAGCTCGTCCCGGGCCCTGTCACGGGATTCTTTCAATGTTTCTTTTTCCTCTTCTGCGATGTCTTTCATCTTTTTCTTGAATTCTGCTTCCACTTCGTCCAACGCCTTTTGCTTCAATTCTTCATTGACTTTGGTCACGATATATGCGGCAAAATAGATGACGCGCTCCAAAGCCGGAGCAGGAATATCAAGCACCATTGCGATCCTAGAGGGAACTCCGCGCAAAAACCAAATATGGGAGCATGCCGTAGACAGCTTGATATGCCCCATGCGCTCTCTTCTGACCGAAGACCTGGTCACTTCCACTCCGCACCGGTCGCACACCACCCCTTTGTATCTGATCTTGCGGTATTTTCCGCAATAGCATTCAAAATCTTTCTCCGGCCCGAAAATGCGCTCGTCAAACAAGCCGTCTTTCTCGGCCCGCTGCGTCCGGTAGTTTATGGTTTCTGGCTTCGTCACCTCCCCGTGAGACCACGAGAGAACGTCGTCTGGAGACGCAAGCTTGATCCTGATGCCTTGTAAATCAGTGACTCGCATACGATAGTATTATGCCTTTTTATCTTCTTTTTCAGCGCGCGGATTTTCCTTGACCTCAACCTGCAATCCCAAAGATCGCAATTCATTAAGCAGCAGATTGAACGACGCGGGAAGATTCGGCGTTTGGATGGGCTGGCCCCGCAGAATAGACTCATAGGTTGCGGCTCTGCCTGGCACATCGTCTGATTTGATGGTCAGCATTTCCTGCAGAATATTTGCCGCTCCATATCCTTCCAATGCCCATACTTCCATTTCTCCAAACCTCTGGCCCCCGAATTGGGCTTTGCCTCCCAAGGGCTGCTGCGTGATAAGCGAATACGGCCCGATGGAGCGCATATGGATCTTGTCTTCCACCATATGGATCAGCTTCATCATATATATGTATCCTACCGTGATCTTCTTGGGAAACGGCATTCCGTCTCTTCCGTCATACAGCGTCACTTTGCCGTCTTCAGGAAGGCCCGCCTTTTTGAGCTCCTGCTTAATGTCTCCTTCCGTAGCTCCAAGCAGACCCGGGGTGACTGCAAGATATCCAAGCTCTTTTGCCGCCCATCCCAAATGGGTTTCCAAAATCTGGCCGATATTCATGCGCGAGGCAACTCCCAAAGGATTCAGCACAATATCAACAGGAGTTCCGTCTTCCATGAACGGCATCTCTTCTTCAGGAAGCACGAACGCAACCACTCCCTTGTTTCCATGCCGGCCTGCAAGCTTGTCTCCTGGCTGGATCTTGCGCAATTCGGCCACTTCCACGTGGATGCGCTTAATGACTCCGGGCTCTAATTTGTGCCCCTCGTCCCTGGAAAACACTTTTACGTTCACCACTCGTCCCCTTTTTCCATGCGGCATATTCAAGCTGGAATCTTTTACATCCCTTGCTTTTTCCCCGAATATGGCCCGAAGCAACCGCTCTTCTGCGGTAAGATCGGCTTCTCCTTTCGGAGAAATCTTGCCCACGAGAATATCGTTGGGCCCGACCAAAGCTCCAATGCGCACAACTCCCTCTTCATCCAAATCCTTGAGCTTTTCTTCTCCCACGTTGGGAATATCAGATGTAGTCACTTCAGGACCAAGCTTTGTTTCTCGTACGTCGCACACGAAATCCTCCAAATGAATGGACGTGAACGCGTCTTCTTTCACCATTTTTTCCGAAAGAATGATGGCATCTTCGTAGTTTCCCCCTCTCCAGGGAGTGAAAGCAACCAATAAGTTCTTACCCAAGGCAAGCCGGCCATGGTCAATGGCTCCGCCGTCTGCTATTACCTGCCCTTTCTTTACCGTATCTCCTTTTGCAACAATGGGCTTTTGATGAAAAGACGTATACTGGTTGGTTCTGATAAAGGTCTTTAACGGATACTGGGAAAGTTTTTGCTTTCCTTCCGATTGCGACTGCACTGCAACATGCGTTCCATCAACCTCTTTCACAATGCCCTCTTCTTTGGCAAGCACCACAAGTCCTGAATCTCTTGCAACTTTTTCTTCAAGGCCCGTGCCTACTAATGGGCTTTCAGGTTTTATCAGCGGCACTGCCTGGCGCTGCATGTTTGAACCCATCAAAGCGCGGTTTGCGTCGTCATGGCGCAAAAACGGGATCAGCGCGGTTGCCGCAGAAATAGACTGCTCTGTGGAAACGTCAATGTAGTCAATCTTGTCGCGTTCAGCCACTCCCGGCTCTCCCTTGATTCTGGCTTCCACTTTGGCCTGCATAATATTCCCTTCGTCATCCAGCTCAATTCCCGCGTGCGCTATAACGTGCTGCTCTTCTTCATACGCGGTCAAAAATTCCAAAGTTTTGGTCACCTTTGCTTTTTCAACCCGGAAATACGGAGTTTCAATAAATCCGTATTCGTTGATCTTTGCAAAGCTTGCCAAATGCCCCACCAATCCGATATTCGGGCCTTCTGGAGTTTGAATAGGGCATATTCTTCCATAATGCGACGGCTGCACGTCTCGCACCTCAAAACCTGCGCGCTCTCTGGTTAATCCTCCAGGCCCCGTGGCAGACACTCTTCTCTTGTGTTCAAGTTCAGCCAAAGGATTTTCATTGTCCATAAACTGGGTAATCTGCGAAGACGTGAAGAACTCTTTCACCACGGCCATAAAAGGCCTCGGGTTTACCAGCTGGCTTGGAGTAATCGTAGAAGGATCCAGCGTAGACATGCGGTCTTTGATGATACGCTCCATTCTCATGAACCCCACGCGCAGTCTGTTCTGCAGGAATTCCGCGAACGTCCTTACTCTCCTGTTTCCCAAGTGGTCAATCTGATCAGGTTCAGACCCCGGGGTATTCTGCAGCCGAATCACTTCCCGCAGCGTTTCCACCACATCCTCCAGTTTCAAGACGCGGTCTTGGACCGTCACCTCCTCTGTCTTTTCTTTCCTATTTTTGGCAAGCTTTGCTCCCAAATCAGGAAGGCGCTGCAATGTTTTCCACCGCCCGACTTTGGAAAGATCGTACCGCTCAAAATTGAAAAACATGTTCCAGATAAGCTCTTTTGCCGTGTCTGGGGTCACGTAATCTCCAGGCCGCAATCTCCGATAAATTTCAACCAATGCCTCGTTCTGGTCTTTTACCGCGTCCTTCTTCATGGTTTCTGTAATGTATTTGACTTCCCCCGAATCCACGTCTGCAAACAGCTTGTGAAGCTCTTGATCGGACGGAACGCCGAATGCCTTGAGCAAGGTTGTTGCCGGAGCTTTTCTCTTGCGGTCAATGCGCACTGCCACAAAACCCGAAGACTCCACTTGGAACTCCAGCCATGCCCCTCTGTTGGGAATTATTTTTGCCCCATACAGCTTCCTTCCCTGAAAATTCTGCGCGGTAAAGAATGCTCCCGGAGAACGGATCAGCTGGGATACCGCGACTCTTTCCACTCCGTTAATGACAAACGTGCCCCGCTCGGTCATCAGCGGCATGTCGCACAAAAAGATTTCCTGCTCCTTGACTTCTTTGGTCTTGGTGTTCACCAGGCGCACCTTTACGCGCAGCGGCGCTTCGTATGAATCATCGTTTTGCTTTGCCTCCAAATCAGTCTTGTAATTGGGGTCTCCCAGCTTGTAATCCAAAAACCAGAGCTCAAACTCTTTTTTGGCGTAATCGCGCACCGGAGAAATTTCAGAAAGCAATTCTTTGAAATAGTCCCAAAAAACTCCCCACGCATCAAGCTGCACCTCAAGGAGGTACGGGAGAGAATATTGGATTTTGGATTTTCCAAATACTTTAAGCGGAAGCTGTTTTTCCATATTGAGAATGCAACGAAAAAATCCCTTTAAAAAAAAAAAAAAAGGGCTCCTTGAT
>CAZWDJ010000007.1:0-257 GCA_964632325.1 uncultured Candidatus Saccharibacteria bacterium
CGATTTCTCCTTGCTGGGTTCTGACTTGCCATTCGTATGATCCTGCGCCAGGAGACGCAGACCATGAAAGGGTTGCGGGAAGCGCGATTACGGTTTCCTGCATAGGGGCAATGCGCAAGGTTGCAGGAGGGCTTCCTGTTGGCTTGAATTTCCATTCTTGGCTCCACAGCACGTCTGCTGGAGCAGCTTGTTCACACACTGCGGTATCTTCACTCAAGCACGACCCTACTTTCCAGGTATATATAGTTGTATGGGGC
>CAZWDJ010000007.1:304-16523 GCA_964632325.1 uncultured Candidatus Saccharibacteria bacterium
AAAAAGCTCTTCTAAGTCTTTGAAAGCAAGCTCTGTTGCGTTGTACGCGAATATTTTGCTGATATTTCCGCCCTTAATGCTTACTACCAAATGCGGAGGAATAATCGGATTGGCATACTCCCAGTCAAGTTTTTCAGACAGATTTACGCTGGGGATTGAGCCAGGATTGCTAGGATTGTACGCAGGGCTTTTCAAAACAGGGGGTTTGATCTCTGCTTGTTGGGATTTGAACGACCACTGCTGGCTCCAAGGTCCGCACACAGTCCCTGTTGTTTCCTTGCACGCGCTAATCCTCCAAATATACAAGATGTCTTTTTTAATGTTGCTGAAAAGGTCGCTGTAGGAATTGGGAACCCTGGAACCTTCTTGTTTTTCAAGCAAGGCAAGCTCACTTTCTGTGAAAGGAGTAGTGCGCGCGGAAAATGCCGCTTCATCTTTTTTTTCAACTTTGAATATTTGATACCGGTAAGACTGCATTTGGGGAGCTTCGCACCACGACATCTTTAATCGCAAAGGAGGAGAAGCCAACACCTTTGTTTCTTCCCAGTCAGGATCATATGGCGATAAAAGCTGGGGCGCTTTGCTTGCGGTAAAACTCAACTTTCCAGGAGCTCCGCACGTTCCGCCTGCGCATGCCTTGACCGTAAAGTCATGCATGGCTCCTGGGACGCCAGAACACTGGCTTTGCGACAAGACTACATCTCGCGTAGAAGAGTCGGGAGTATTCCCCTGCGCACGTTCTATTGTAGGGTCCAGCGAAGAAAGGGCATAGCGATACGATTCCACCTTGCAAAAAGAGCTGTCAGGATTCCTATACTCTTCCTTGTTAAGCTCCTGCTCCACAGTGTCTTTCCATGCTCCATGTACGGGAAGCTTGAGAGATTGCGAGTTTTCAGCGTCAAATACGTTCTTCGGGCTTTGTATCTCGTTGAAAGGCGTTATTTCAGGAGCTGGATAGCATTGGCCCGAACACTGCAAAACAGGAGGGGTTATGCTCCAACCATTTGCGGAGGCAGGGCATGTTTGGAAATACCCTGTATCAAAGGCCTTTTGGGCATTTTCTATTTTAATGAATGCTTCCCATTCTGTGATTGGACCGCTTTTTCTGATTTTGCATTCTTTGCTGTCCGAAAAATCATATGTGATGTTTACATATTGCCTGCACTGCCGCCATTCTGTTGCTTTTTGGACATATCCTCCGTCTTTTCCGCACGTGTTGTTGCCACAGCTGTACACTTCTCTGCTGCAAGGCGCCCATTCGCTTGTATACTCCCTGCCGCCATCCGTTATTTTCCCTTGTTTACATTCTTGCGGTCGGTCTTCTGGGGCAGAAGGCGGGGGTTGCGAGTCTAGGCACACAAACCTTTCTGATTTATGCAGTCGGAATGTGGATGCTTGGCAGTCAGTGGGTTCTGATTGGCCCGGTATTGATTTTATGGTGGGTGCACCCTCACAAAAGGCGTTGTTCCAATACCAGGTTTCGCCCTGACATGGGACGGCATCAATCACCTGTGGGATGACTGCAAGCAACGCAAAAACCAGCAGAAAGAAAAACTGCGGCGTTTTTGGAAAACTTTTCATTCAGATATTGTACCACACCCTTGATTGACCAAGTAGGTAAAAAGCGATCAAAGAGAAGCTGGGAGCTGACTTACTGTAGAAGACAGGCGGAGCCAGTCTTGCAGAGAGAGCGTTTCTGGCCTATTTGCGTAAGAAATGCCTTTGGTTTGTAGCCACGCCTTTATCTCTTTTTTGGTTTTTTTCAATCCTGCTGCCAGATTGTTTCCTACCTGTTTTCTTGGCTGTTTGAATCCTGCGCGTGCTATGGTGAAAAACTGCTTTGCGTTAAAGTTCGCATCCATGCCTTTTGGAGTGATGCGCAAAATGGCAGAATCTACTTTGGGCTGGGGCCAAAAGCAGGCCTTGCTTACATAGGAAACAATTTCAGGAACCCCATATATCTGTACCGAAACCGCAAGAAGATTCATATCAGGCGGCTTTGCGATAATTCGTTGGGCAACCTCTTTTTGGACCATAAGCACAAGAAGCTCCGGCCTTTCTTCTCTTTCTAAGAACAAGCGCATGACAGGAGAGGTGATATAGTAGGGGATGTTGGCAACAACCTTGTATTTTTGTGGAAGGGAAAGTTTGGTTTTCAAAATATCCCCTTGCATAATCTCCAGATTGCGCCTGCTTCCGAGTTCTTTTTGCAGTATTGATGCCAGGTCAGGATCCTTTTCCACTGCAATGACTTTGCCAGCGCGCTCTGCCAGCAAACGAGTCAAAGAACCCAAGCCAGGCCCTATTTCCAGGACCGCGTCTTTCTTGGAAAGATTGGCAGCTTGGACAACTCTTTCTAAAGCCCTGGAATCATGCAAAAAGCTTTGTCCAAGGAGCTTGTTCGGCTTTTTTTGGAGTTCTGAAAGCAGATGTTTTGGATGGAGAAAGTTTGCAGCCATGTCTTGACTTTGCCTCTTGGCAAAGATATACTTATACAATTGGAATGAATTCAAAGCAAGCGGACTCGGCACACAGTACCTCGCGCAAAAGCAGACGTTTCTTCCTCGCAGCTGCTTTCATAGCAGCTTCAATTCTTATTGTATCTGCTTTCAAGGCTCCAAACCAGCCAGTTTCTTTTGGATTGGCAGCTTTGTCGCTTCCAGGGCCTGCAGAAGGAGAAATACGGGCAGATGAAGCGCTGTCTGGAGGATCTCCAGAGCTGGTGTTGCTTGGAAGGGAAGCATTGAGGCCAAGTTTTCCTCCAGGAACCGTCACCCCCCAGGTACTGGGAGCTATTATTGGCCAGATTGAAACAGGGGTTCAGCCCGAAATCATGGAATATGCCGTAGAAGAAGGCGATACCATTTCGTCTGTAGCCCAGAAATTCGGCATTTCTGAAAATACCATCCTGTGGGCAAATGAACTGCCTCAAGGGTCTTTGCTAAAGCTTGGCCAGGAGCTTATCATTCTCCCTGTTTCAGGAGCCATGCATTTGGTGCGGCCAAGCGATACGTTAAGCGAAATTGCCTCTTGGTACAAGGCAGACGCCGAGAATATTGTGGAGTATAACGGCTTGGCTTCTTCTTCGGAAATCTTTACGGGAGACCTGCTGATTATCCCCGGAGGGATTATGCCAAGAACATTGCCCCAAGGAAGGCTAACGCCGGTTCCTAACTCATATTTTATCTACCCTATTCCAGCTCCCCACCGGATTACGCAGGGATTGCATTCATTCAATGCCACCGACTTTAGTAATGGCGTGTGCGGAGAATCTGTGTATGCTGCAGCAGGCGGAACCGTGCAGCAGACAGGATACACGTCTTTGGGAGGAAACTATGTGCGTATTTTGCACCCGAACGGCGTTGTGACGTATTACGGCCATTTGTCTTCCATCCTTGCGTTAAAAGGAGCGCGAGTGTACCAGGGCCAAACAGTAGGATATACCGGCTATACCGGATATACCATTCCTCGGGGCCCTGGCGGATGCCACGTGCACTTTGAGGTGCGAGGCGCGGCTAATCCTTTTGCGAAATAATTAAGGTTGTCTAGAGGAGCACTCTGTGCAGAATCTTGCTTCGGGCATTGCCATGAGGCGCGCCTCGGGTATTTCTTTTTTGCAGTTTTCGCAGGTTCCGTAAGTGCCTTTTGCAATGCGTTCCAAGGCAAAAGAAATGTCCTGGAGCTGGAGCTCCAAGCTGTGCTCAATGGGAAGGGCGGTTGAATACTGTTCCACCTCGTTGGCAGCTTCTTCCAAGTTCCCTTCCGGAACTCTTGGATATGTTGAATCCCAATCTCCTTTGAGATTCGGATCTTTTTTTGCAAATCCAGAAAGCTCCTTTTCCAGACGCTCTTTTTTTACCTGAAGCTCCTGGCTTATCTTGGAAAGCGATTCTTGGTCCATAGTTATTGGTTGCTTGGAAGCCTATCAATCACTGCTTTTGCAGATTCAATAGAAGTTGTGAATACGAGGTATTCTCCTACCCTGGCGTAAATGATTCCCATATCTTGAGAGGAGAATGTTTGGTAGCGGAGCTGGATATTGTTGTAGGCAAGCTGCCTGAATGTGCGGGTATAGAAGCGGTCTTTGGGGTCAAGCAATGAAGTTAATGCTGAAAAATCCTGTTCCATTTCAGGTTCCCATGCAGAAAGCGCGGAAGAAAGATCAGACGAGGTCTTCACCACAAACCCCAAGCGGGGTTTACCCGTAGCGTTTTTGTGTAAGAAAAAGGTATATTCCTGTTGCGAAGTAAGTTGCGGGGGTACCTTTTCCATAAACGAAAGAAAGGCTGAAAGTGAGAGGCCGGGCATGCTCAGGGCTGTTATGCCTGGCTGGGATTGTGCCAGAATATTCTGCAAAGACCGTGTTTCCGAGGCTAGGTCAATGACGAGCGTATGCTCGGTTTGAAAAAGCGGATCAGCGGGCTGTGGTGAAGGTTCGGGCAAAGGTTCTGGCTGGGGCTGTGGTTCGGGGCTTGGCGGCGGGGTTACAACAATGGGAGCAGGGCTTTGCTGCCTTTGCGTCCACCACTGGTATCCCAAAAATCCCAATCCTCCGAATCCCGCAATAAGGATTACTGCAAGCAGGATTCTGGGCAGTGTTTGGGACAAGCCAGACGGCTTTGCAGGAACAGTGAGCAAAGAAGAAGGTTCCTGCTTTGGCATAATTGAAGGGCTTGGCTGGGAAGCTGTTGCGGGAGCGCCTGCAATCTTCTGATTGGCTCCTTTTGATTCTTCTTCTCTTAATTTTGCAACATCTTTTGCCATGGTTCGCACCTCTCCTCTCTTAAGAAGGTCAAGAGTCGGGTCTGTTTCTTGCGTGCTTGAAAGAGAAGTTTGCGGAGTTGGAGACGGACGGGGAGAAAGCGAAGAAACCGGCTGCTGCTGGGCAGGTTCCGGTTTTGGCTGGGGCTGCTGCCTGAATTGTTGAGGTTGCTGTGGACCTTGAGACTGTTGCTTTTGCGCTTCTTGGGGACTTTGAGCGTTTTGCATTGTGCGTTATTGTTTTTTAGCTTCTTTTAGCGAGAGCTTGATTTTTCCTTGATCGTCAACTCCTATTACTTTCACAGGGATTATATCTCCTTCTTTTACTATATCAGTCACTTTGTTCACCCGTTTGTCAGCAAGCTGGGAAATATGCACTAGGCCGTCTTTGCCTGGCAGGAATTCCACGAATGCTCCAAAATCCATGATTTTCACCACCTTGCCCTGGAAGATTTCTCCGATCTGCACCTCCCTGACCATGTTTTGGATAAGTTCTGAAGCAAGCTTTGCCTTCTCTGCGTCTGTGCCGGTGATAAAGACTTCTCCTGAATCGTCAATGTCAATCTCCACTCCGTAATCCTCAATAATTTTGTTGATGGTCTTTCCTCCTGATCCTATCACAAGTCCGATCTTTTGTGGATTGATTTGGAGCACGTAGATCTTGGGAGCAAGCGGAGAGATCTCGGTTCTGGGAGCTTCCAGGATTTTTGCAATAACATCGTCCAGGATTTTGTGCCGCGCGTCTTTTGCGCGCTCAAGGGCTCCTTGCACAATGTCTTTGCTGATCCCCCTCACTTTCACGTCAAGCTGAATTGCAGTGATTCCTTTTTTGGTTCCTGCAACCTTGAAATCCATGTCTCCGTGATGGTCTTCCGGGCCCTGGATGTCGGTGAGCAGTGTTCCGGTTTTGCCGTCTGACATTAATCCTACCGAAATTCCCGCGACTGGGGAAGAGATGGGAACTCCTGCGTCCATTAATGCCAAAGAAGAAGAGCAGGTGGAAGCCATGGACGTGGAACCGTTGGAAGACAGCACTTCTGTGACTATGCGTATGGTGTATGGAAATACATCAACAGGAGGGATGACAGGAAGCAATGCTTTTTCTGCAAGCATTCCGTGGCCGATCTCCCTTCTTCCAGGCCCACGCAAGGGTTTTACTTCTCCAGGAGCGTACGGAGGGAAATTGTAGTGGTGCAGGAACCGCTTCTTTCCGATAAATTCCATGCCTTCCAGTATTTTGGAATCTCCGGGAGCCCCTAGGGTTAATATGGAAAGAGTTTTGGTCTGTCCGCGCACGAATAATCCTGAACCGTGGGTTCTGGGCAGAAGCCGCACTGCTCCCGAAAGCTCCCTGATCTGGTCTGGCTTTCTGTCGTCAACGCGCTTGTCTTCTTTGATCGCGGCTTCATGCACCACGCGGTCTATTTCTTTGTCAAAAAACTCTTTTGCGAATCCTGCTTTTTCAGGCTCTCGTATGGAGTCTAAGATTTCTTTCTTCAAAGCGTCCACTGTTGCCATGCGGGCTTTCTTTTCTCCTTGGAACAGGGCTTTTTTCAGCTTGTCTCCTATGAGCTCCCGCATTGCCTTTTCTGTTTCCGGATCTTCTGCAAGCTCCTGGATCTGGATTTTTTCTTTTCCAATCTCTTTTCGCATCTGCTCCTGGAACGCGATGAGTTTGAGCAGATGGGGCCTGGCAAATTCCAAAGCGTCTTGGAACGATTGTTCCGTGATTTCGTTTCCAGAGCCCTCAATCATATTGACCAGGAAGTCTTCTCCTTCTTTGACTCCCGCGAACACAATGTCCATGTCTCCTTTTGTGCGCTGCTCGTAGTTGGGATTAATGACAAAAGAGCCGTCAACCCTTCCAACGCGGCACGCTGAAACAGGGCCTGCCCAAGGAATGTTGGAGGAAAGCAAGCTTGCAGAAGCGCCCAGCAGCCCTGCGATGTCAGGATCATTCTGCCCGTCCCAGGAAAGGCAGGTTGCAATGACCTGGACTTCCCGAGAAATGTTGCGGGGGAAAAGCGGACGTATTGCCCGGTCAATGACTCTTGCGGTTAAAATCGCTTCGTCAGCCGGTCTGCCTTCTCTGCGCACAAACCTGGATCCCAGGATTTTTCCCGCGGCATAAAAGCGTTCTTCATAATCCACAAATAAGGGGACGAATCCAATGTTTGCCGTGGGGTTTTTAGACATGACCGCGGTGACCAGCACTACGGTATCTCCCATGCGCACCAAAAAAGCGCCGTCTGCCTGTTCGGCAAGGGTTGTTGCTTCAAAAGAAATTTCGCAGTTCCCTTCTGTTATTTTCCAAGTATTGGCCATCGTTTTGCGCGCAGTAAGTGTTTTTCTAAGTTTTCTTCAAGATCAGTGAATTCGTCGGCAGCTTCTTTGAGCCTTGAAGAAGCGGATTTGCCAAACGCGATGATTTCCACGCGCTTGCCATGGTTTTTCAGATATTCTACCAAAGGCACGAAATCCCCGTCTCCTGAAACCAAAATGACTACGTCTACGCTTCCCGCGGTTTTGATGGCGTCAACTGCCATGCCCACGTCCCAATCTGCTTTTTTGAGCCCTCCAATGTATTCTTGCAGGTCTTTGACGCGCATCTCAATGCCAAGCCCGGTCAATGCGGCAAAAAAGGGCTGCTCTTCCCCGGTTTTTGTCCGTACCACATAGGCAAAAGACCTGATGAGCCGCCTTCCTGATGCTGCGGTTTTTATGACCTCGCCGAAATTCACCCTTGCCTGGTGCAGATTTTTTGCCGAATGGTACAGATTCTGGACATCCAGAAATACGGAAACTCTCTGGTCTTTGTTTTTGCTTGACATTACTTTGCCACGCCCGTCTTCTTTACCAGCGTTTCGTAGCGTTTGGGGTCTTCGCGCTTGAGATATGAAAAGAGGATTCTGCGCTTTGCTACCAGGCGCAGCAAAGCTCTTTTGGAGTCAAAATCTTTCTTATGTTTCTTCAGATGGGAGGTAAGCTGGTCTATCTCTTCAGAAACCAAACCAAGCTGGACTTCTGTAGACCCCGTGTCTGAAGGATGGATTCTGGCTTGCTGAATGATTTTTTCCTTTTCTTTCTGCGTAAGCATGAAAACAGCATACCTGAAAAACCAGGAAAACGCAAGGCCTCTTTTGCACAGCGGTTTTTGCTACAAAGAGCCGCTTTCTGCCGCCAGGAGGTATGCAGGGGCAGTTTCTGCATAGTATTGCATGATTTCTTGCGCCGTGAGAATGCGGGAATAGACGCGGACATCGTCAATTGTTCCATGAAACGTGCGTGGGAACTGGCCCGATCCAAATGCTCCGATTTGCAAGGGTATGCTTGGGATGTTTGTCGTGATGCCCGATGGGTTTGTTGCACGGGTGACAGGTATTTTGGTCCCGTCAACGTATATCTGAACACTGCCAACGGCAGTTCCGCCGTCATATGTTGCAACCAAGTGATGCCACGTATTGAGCGGATTGGGAATGATATTGGTTGTTCTCCATCTGCCGTCTGTTGTATCAAAATCAATAATGAGCCGTATTCTTCCGGATTGCGCGTCTTCCCAGTGAAGGTCAAACCCCTTATTCGTGTTGTCATTGGTGCGCATAAGGAATCGTCCTGCGCTTGATTGCCCAAAGCTGTCTGCGTTGAACCATAGACTTGCAGAAAAGCCCGACTGCAGCAATCCGTCCAGGGATGAGAAAAGATTGCTCAATGTGATTCTGCTTGCTCCGGGAGGGCTGGTTTGGCCGTTGAACCAGTACGCTTTGTTGGCCTGGCCTGCTCTGTCTGCGGCAAGACTTACATTGAAAAGAGTCCCGTCGTTTCCGTATCCCGACACGTCGCGCGTTTTGAGCGCGGATCCTTCCGTATATTCCGAACCGTCATCAAGCATCCAGGAGCCCACGACTTCCGAGCCCAGCGCATGGTATATTTGCGCGTCAAAAGATTGTCCTTTGGCAAGCCGCGCTTCTTCCTGGTTTCCTCTTAGTCCCACAAGCACGATGGATGCCAAAAGCCCAATAATTGCCACTACTATCAAAACTTCAGCGAGGGTAAATCCCTCGGCTGTACTCGGGATAAATCTTGTGCGTTTCATTTCTCTATTATCGCACAATCTAAAAAAAATGCGCATGCGCCGCGCCGAAAAAGAAAAGGCCGAGCTCCACGATTGCGCTGTGAGGCCCGACCCGATGGCGTACCGCAAACGTCGCTACGCCACCACTGACAATTTTCTCGCCGTGCGAGATCTGGCAAAGCCATGAAGTTTTTCTTTGACGGACTAATTTGAGAATGCGCGGAGCGCATACCATTTGTACTTTCACAAAAAAATAACCCTCGTCTTGGTAGACGAGGGTCGAGGGACTAGCAGGGGCAGAATAGAGACCGCCTCTGCTATTTGGTCGGTACCTGCGGCAGAAGCGATGTCTGGTAGACCAGTAGAAGCACGAGCGCGATGGTGAGCTCTGCATAGAGCAGGAACCACCAAATCCGTCGATGCAATGGAAGGTCGGGACGATTGTCTTTGCCAAGTACTTCTTCGTCGCCCGTCCAAACCGAACCGACGATGGCGATTGTCAAACCTGTCGCCACGAAGATGTCGAACACATCAACCCACCACGGCTGATGGCTGTAGCCGAGGTACATCAGTACCGTCATGCCGACATCGCAGAGGACGGCCATGATCGCCTTGAGCCCGGGCTTGATGAAGTGAAGCTCGGAAATCACGAGAATCCAGATGAACAGTATGACCGGCTCGCGGAAGAAGAACGAGAAGATTGCGAGCACAGACACGCCGACGTACTGGAACCACTGGCCAGCGGCCTGCGTGATTCTGCCGCCGTCGAGCGGACTGACGGGTATCATGTTGAACAAGTTGAGGAAAACGGCGGCATAGCTCGTGATGAGCACGAGATGCGCGGCGACAGAATTTTCCGGCAAGAAGAACCACGCGCCGAACAATCCTGCCGCGCCGATGCTACCGAGCAACGGCCCGCCGTAGCCAACATAGGTCTCGTTGCCTCTGTCCTTGAACTTCGGCACGAAGACTGCCGCGCCCAAGAACGGGATGAAGACTGGCGTTGACGCTTGATAGCCCTTCAACCGGAGTGCGATGACATGACCCATCTCATGGATGAAGAGCATGGCGACCAGGCCGATGGCGAACCATGGGCCGAGCCAGAACGCATACGCGAACGCGGACAGGGCCATCGACGCGAACGCGATGGCGGGCTTGGCGATCTTCGCCAACTTGAGCAACTTGGCGGACTTGCCAAAAATGAGGAGGACGACGAGGAAAATCTTTCCCCAGCTTGTCTTCTGTGGCATTTCTGTCTCCTATAGCTAGATTGTGAAGTTGCAGTCTGACGAGTTTATAACATTTTATTATAGCTGTGTCAATGGATAGAAAAATTGCGGGCTTGTATGACAGAAAAATTTTCTTTTTCCTGAATACAAAACCGCCAATTCGTTTTTACCCCCAAGATTGAATACAAAGTAGCCGCCTCGCTTCGCTCGGCGGCTGTCTCCAACTTGCAATTTCCTAAATGGTGCTCCCAGAAGGAATCGAACCCTCATCAATTGGTTAAGAGCCAATTGCTTTACCACTAAGCTATGGGAGCATGGCTTATAGTTATAGATTTGCAGGCCGTTTTACTTCTCGTAGTGACCCCCACCGTCTATCAAGAATTTGAGATGATGGAGTGAGTTCTTCTGTAGCTGCCTTTATCCATCCAAAAATTCTATGACGTATATTAGCTCCTTTCGGTATCTCTATTCTAATAGTCCCGTAGTAAAGATTGTTTTTCTTGTATCCTTTACTGAGGGGTTTTACATAGCTCTTACCGAAGTTTATAAGTGGGATCCCCGTTAGTGTACTCCAAAACTTTTTAATAAGCAATTCATCTTGCTGAGGATAGATATTTAACTTTGCCCTGAGATTTTCTGAGGGGACCCTCAATATTTTTTCAATCCAGTAAATCATAAAAAGTATAAGAGACGGATCGGAATTTGTTATTTGTGCACGGTTTCCCTTACTTCCTTCGCCCCAATAAACCGCCGCTCCCATTAGAAGTAATGCTTGTTGGGTTAGAGGAAATTGTATTTCCGTCTTTGCTTCCTTAAGAATCAAAGCTATTTCTCGAAGTCTCCTTTCTTTTTGGCTTTTGGGACCAGAGGTCAATATCTCGATTTGTTTGGTATAAAGTT
The DNA here is from genome assembly GCA_964632325.1 of uncultured Candidatus Saccharibacteria bacterium. Classification (GTDB taxonomy): domain Bacteria; phylum Patescibacteriota; class Minisyncoccia; order Minisyncoccales; family UBA10102; genus JACOVZ01. Next base: position 11,267 of record CAZWDJ010000007.1, read on the forward strand.
TTGCGCGGTGTTCTGGACTAAGTGGAATATGACGAAGCCAAAGACTTGCGGTGCTTTTCGACACCTCCAATTCTTTTGAGATATCTCCGTAACTTTTTCCTTGTCGCCTAAGAAGTACAGCACGCTCTTTTAAAAGGGTATCGTGGCGTTTCATACTTCCAAGTATAGCACACAGAACACACGAACTCAAGAGAAGCTTAATTGCACGGGATATTCCACCAGCTTTCCTTGAGATTGAATCCTTGCCATTCCGCAATCCCAATCCACATAAAGAAGGTGTTGACCAAAACCCATGCCGCGTATACCAGCACCACGCCTATGGCAACAGCTTTCAAAAGATCTTGCCCCTGCTTTAAGCGCTTTTCGTCGCCTCCGCTGATAAAGATCATAAATCCTCCAATCACCACAAAAAGCGAGGCAATAAGGGGCACTATAGGGAACATAATAAACCCTACAATTTTTGAAATGAGCTGGAAGATTTGGCAGAATCCGCAGGCCTGCTCTCCGTCTTCTGCCCGGATTTTTCCGTCCCCGTTTATGTCAGTGTTGCAGCTGGGGCCAAGCTGTATTGTTTCCTGCGCCTGCGCAAAAAGGGGCGTGGCCAAAGAGGAAAACGCAAACAACAGTCCAAGAAAAAGAAAAGCAATTTTCATTTCCGTATTATACTGTAAACTGCAATCCTACGCCAGAGCATACATGGTGTCCCCGAGAGGAATCGCCCTATCATTCGATAGGGCTGCCCCGTCGCATGACGGGGCGAACCTGGTCGTACTTATGTGCGCCCGGTAGGAATCGAACCTACAGTCAACTGCTTCGAAGGCAGGCATGTTATCCGTTACACCACGGGCGCAAAAGGTTCATCGAAGACGGATACCTATGACAAATCTATCACTTTGGATTGAAAACTTCAATCGTTTGGGCTAGGATACGAGATACGCATGAAAATACCCAAGGAAGTACAATCCGTGGTTTTGGAGCTTGAGAAAAAGGGGTTTGAGGCATACGTGGTAGGAGGATGCGTGCGGGATATCCTGCTGGGCAGAGTTCCTGAAGATTGGGATATTGCAACCAACGCAACCCCGGAAGAAATCCAGTCGGTATTCTCCAAAACATTCTACGAGAACAAATTTTTCACTGTCACCGTGCTTACGGAAAGCCAGGATGCTTCTGTAAAAGAGATAGAGGTGACAACATTCCGTTCTGATTCAAGATATACAGACCGAAGAAGGCCCGAAGAGGTCAGGTACGCGGAAACCATTGAAGAGGATTTGTCGCGCCGAGATTTTACGGTAAACGCCATTGCGTTAAAGCTTGCGAAAAAGAAAGAAGAATTCATTGATCCTTTTGAAGGAAAAAAGGATTTGAAGGCAGAAGTTATACGGGCAGTAGGCAAGCCGGAAGAGCGGTTTGCCGAAGACGCGTTGCGTATGATGAGGGCGATACGATTTTCCTCAACGCTTGGATTTGACATCGGCAAAGAAACCAGAGAGGCAATTCTTGCCAACAGCATGTACATAAAAGATATTTCGCAGGAGCGCATCCGGGATGAATTTGAAAAGATTATCCTTTCAGACAGAGCATACGAAGGCATAGAGGCGCTGCGAGAACTGAATATGCTCAAATATATTGTTCCAGAGCTTCAGGAAGGATACGGAGTGACGCAGAATAAACACCATATATATACTGTTTGGGAGCACAATCTTTACTCCCTGCAGTACGCGGTAAAGCAGAAGTGGAGTTTGGAAGTGAGATTGGCTTCTCTATTCCACGACATTGCCAAGCCCCGGGTCAAAAGAGGCGAAGGCCAAGACGCAACGTTTCACGGGCACGAAGTCATGGGCGAGAAAATGGCAGAAAAGATTCTTTCGCGCATGAAATTCAAAAACTCGGTGATTGAAAAAGTGTCGTTGCTGGTGCGGTACCACATGTTTTACTACAACGTTGACGAGGTGACTGCTTCTTCTGTAAGAAGATTGCTTGCCAACGTGGGCCTGGAGAATATAGAAGATTTGCTTCAGGTGCGCATGGCAGACCGGATGGGTTCTGGAGTTGCCAAGGCAGAGCCGTACAAGCTCCGCCACCTGCGATACATTATTGATAAGGTATCAAAAGATCCTATATCTCCCAAAATGCTCAAGATGAACGGCAACGACCTTATCAAGCTTTTGGGCATTGAGCCCGGGCCTCGGGTGGGGTGGATATTGAGTATACTGCTCCAGGAAGTATTGGAAGATCCTTCAAAAAACACGCAGGAGATTCTGGAAGCGAGAGCAAAAGAACTGGCCCAGCTTTCCCAAGAAGAGCTGGAAAAAATGGCCAAAGCCGCAAAGAAAGAAAAAGAAAAGGTTGAGAGCAGAGAAGACGAAATGACAAAGCAGAAGTACTGGGTAAATTAGAGAGGAGGGACGAAGACGGGGCATGGTGTAACGGCAACATGCAGGATTCGGGTTCCTGTGACTCTGGGTTCGAATCCCAGTGCCCCGACTAGCAGGAGGTACTGAGCGCAGTAGCGCGAACGTACCGACCCCCTAAAATTGGTACACAAGCAGTCTTTTTCCAAGCTTGGCTTTTTCGTCTAGCGCAATCATTCGCGCTGGTGTTTTGTTGCTGAACATAAAGTCAGTAGAAACGAGCATTGTTCCTGGGCGCAGTTCCTTTTGGAGTTTGGGCAAGAGACGGTCCATTACCCTCGGAAGCAAGAACATGTAGATTTTGTCGGTATTGCGAAGATCAGCATGGAAAAAGTTTTTGCGATACACCTGGATAGGAGCCTTATTGCGCCATATACGAAACTTGGCCAGAAGATAGGGATACAGCGAAGATTCGTAGCCGCAGTACATTCCTTTTGGTTCTTTTCGCCAAGCAGCCAGCAGGATGCGCGCATCCCCACAGCCCAAATCCACTATCTTTTCGCCGGGCTTGGGGCCCAGTAATGCAACAATCTGTGTTACATTTCTTCGGGGTGACGGCACATACGGCACTCGACAAAAAAATACCACCTGGATACTGTTCCACAGGAGATGGGATATGAATAAGATTACTGCTACTTGGATCAGCAGTGTTACAATTTCCAAACCCAGCATGAATATATACTACAACAAAGGTTTCTGGTAAGATAATCGAGTATATGTCTTCTATTAACTATGATAGTACGTGGGGGCAGATGCGTTTGCGATCCCCTTCTGCGTGGCCGGTGTGGCCGTTTTTGATGCCGTACACCCAGCAGGCCCCAAGACGTTTGGAAGTTGGGGCAGGAGTGCTGCCCAAGTTTCCCATTGAAGGAACGTATTTTTTGGATACCAGCAAGAACGCGATTGATATTCTCCAGAAGCATGGAGGAAAAGGAGTGGTTCTGGACGCAGAAAAGCCCTTTCCGTTTGAGCAGGGATCTTTTGATCTTGTTGGAGCGTTTGAGGTTTTGGAACATTTGGAGCATCCCGAAAAAGCGGTAAAAGAAATTGCCAGAGTATTGCGCAAAGACGGGCAATTTCTGTTTTCAGTGCCCATACATCAAAGATTTTGGTCTGCGTGGGATGAGTTTGCGGGCCATGTCCAGCGATTTATGCCAAGCAAGCTTGATGAGATTCTTTCTGCGGAAAACTTTGAAGTTGAGCATTGCTACGTGCTCAAAAGAGGGGCAAGGTACGGCATTCCTTTTTTAAAGTATTTCCATGCGGGAGCGTGTAAAATCGTGTCCAAGTTCCCTGGGCTGTATTACTGCTGGGATATCTGTTTTTACCCGTATACGTGGATATTGCGGACTCTTGCAAATCCTCAGCGCTTTGGTACTTTGGCAGAAGTCCCTCCAGACAGCATTTCTCTTTTAGTAGTGTGCAAGAAAAAGTCATAGACGGGCCCATAGTAAAGTGGCATTACACGGCATTCGCATTGCTGAGGCGGGAGTTCGATTCTCCCTGGGTCCACCATATGAAAAAAGTCTATAAATCTTCTGAAAATACAAATGCTCCGCTTTCAGGGGCTCAGGAAGTGGATGGTCTTATTTTTGTATCCGGGCAAATCCATATTAACACCAGCGGTCAGTTGGAAGGCAATACGATCGCAGAGAAGTTTGATGTTGTTATCTCAAACGTAAAGAAAATCTTAGACGAGGCAGAATTGACACTAGATAATGTTATCCGAGTACATTTGTATCTTACCGATCTAAAGGAACTTCCCGAACTTAGTAAGGTCTATTCAAACTATTTTAAACATCCACTTCCTGCGCGTACGGCAATTGGAGTCAGTGCTTTGCCGCTCGGAGCTAGTTTGGAGATGGATGCAATTGCCAGCCGCAAATGATATGGAAACCAAAAATGTAAAATTTGTTGTGTTTGTTCCGCTTTCGCACGCTGATGTCGTGCGTCAAGTCCTTGGCGAAGCTGGAGCAGGAAAAATCGGAAATTATGACTTCTGCTCCTTTTCTTCTCGAGGCACTGGACGTTTTCGCGGAAATGAAAAGGCAAATCCTGCTATTGGCAAAGCTGGAAAATACGAAGCCGTTGAAGAAGAAAGAATTGAAGCAATTGTATCGAGAGAAATTTGGAGAGAAGTCATTAAAAAAGCAAAGGCAGTACATCCATACGAGGAGGTCGCTTTCGATATTTATCCTTTGAAAGTTTATGAATAATCAAAAAACAAACTGCATAATCATCCACGGCTGTCCCTCGGACGCTGAAAAAGCGATGAATCCCGAAACAAGAACTTATGATAAACATTGGATTCCATGGCTTAAACGAAATCTTATCGCCGCCGGTATAAAAGCGGAAACGCCGCTTATGCCCGATCCCTGGAAGCCAGACTATCAAAAGTTCAAGGCAGAGTTTGAAAAATACGAAGTTGGCGAGAACACAATTTTAGTCGGGCATAGCTGCGGCTCCGCTTTTTTAGTTCGTTGGCTCGGAGAATCAAAACGGAAAATCAAAAAACTTATTCTTGTTGCGCCGTGGAAAATTCTCGACAAAGACGATGAATTTAGGAAGGAATTTTACACTTATCCGATTGATGAGGATGTAAAATCGCGAGTGAGTAAAATCTTTATGTTTACCGCCGATGACGAGGAAGACGAGGGAAAAGAAAGTTTGAAAATTTTTCACCAAGCGTTAGGCGGTGAGGTTGTCGAATTGAAGGGACATGGGCACTATACGTTCGGCGATATGGGAACAGAGGAATTCCCGGAATTGCTGAAAGTCATAGTAAAATAAGATAGCCGCCGGATTTTTTCGCCGAAATGCCAGAAGCGAGGGCGCGGCGGAAGGGG